>NZ_LMMI01000002.1:194726-200756 GCF_001422775.1 Methylobacterium sp. Leaf87
TGAACCGCACCGAGGAGGCGTAGCCGTCGAAATGGGCGCCGTAGTCCACGATCGGGTAGGGAACCGGCACCAGGGCCGAGCCCCGCGGCGTCAGGCACGGGTCGAGGGACGACGAGATCGCCCTCGATCGCGAATTCGTGGCGTCAGATCATTCCACTCGCTCGAAGCCGCCCGGATAGCGCTTCCGGTCGAAGTGAAGGATGTCGAACCCTTGTGACTGCGACAGGAGCGCCAAGTGGGCCCGGGCGTTCGTCACGATGAGGTTGCCCTTCTTGGGCTGCCCTCCCAGGGCGAAGATCGGTGCGAACGAGAAGATCTGGTCCTCGTTCAAGGGCCCGAACTTCCGCACGGCCTCGTCGTAGAGGTCGTAGTCGTCGTAACTGTCCTCCTCGGCCAGGAACGGCACCACGAACTCGGTAGGGCTCGCCTGTTGATCCTTGGCCCGAGGATCGGCGAGGATCGTGATCCGGCCGCGCTGGAAATCGAACTCGATCGCGCCGAGCGAGCGGTTCCAGGCGTAGACACTGCCGAAGGCCGTGATGAGGTAGGGCACGCAATCGACCGCGTTCAGCAGGCTCTTGCCCTCGAGGGCATCTTCGATGGACGGCCAGACCATGTCGGGGTCGCAGGTCCTGAACGTGCCTTTGAGCCAGATGGAGATGCCGACCCGCGACCACATGTAGGCCAGAACTTCGGGAACATGCGCTTTGCCCCCACCGTATTCAAATGGGCGCAAGATCTCGGGGTGCTTCCGCTCGATCGCTTCATCGAACAGGGTCTTATATCTATCAGCCGTCATTGTTTTCTCACTTTCATTTTTTCAATCAAGATACGCGATTGCTGCAGGCATCCTGCCCCTTGATCGTGGCGCAAAGCCGCACGTTCATCTTCTCTCCAGGCTTCAAGCTTTTCGCATGTCGCTCGAACTCGGCCAATCGGCTGGGCCAACCTCCGCCGATGATCGAGTTGACATGAGAGTTCCCCATGCGAAGGATCTTCGACAAGGTGCCACCAAGCCCCTGATCGGGAACGTGAAGTGGCGACTGGCGCTCAAGATACTCTTTGGCAAGTCCTTTCGCTTCCCCCGTGGATTTGCAGCGATTGGTATAGTCACGGATTGCATCGGCGCAGCACCATCGCCTTCTGCGCCGTGAGCCGCACCGAGGATGCGTAGCCGTCGAAATGGTCGCCGTAGTCGACGATCGGGTCGGGAACCTGCACCAGGGTCGAGCCCCCGCGGCGTCAGGCACACGTCCGGCGACAGGCAGACGACGCGCGCCGCGTGCGTCTCCCGCATGCCTTCCAGCGGGCGGTTCGTGGTCCAGGGATCGGGACGCGACATCCTCTGTCCCTCGCGCCAATTCGACCGTCAGTCGAAGCGGCGGACCCACTTCATCGTCTCTTCCAGTCCGTCTTTCTCTTCGGGAACCTCGATGATGCTTCGGCGGTAGTCTTCGAAACGGATGGGTTTGATGATYCGGGCGGCATCCCGATAGGCCTGCGGGATGCCGCCGATGCCGTTGCTGTCCACGACCGGCGCCTGCCCGGCCCGGATCAGCACACCGCCCGCATAGGGCGGGCGATGTTGGCGTCCCCCAGCAACGTGAGCCAGTTCGAGGCGCGAGGCACCTCGTAGCCGCCGAACCGCGTCCCGGAGAAGTAACCACCCATGTTGTCGTACTCGAGAGCGGGATAACGCTGCATCAACGGATAATACAGGACCTTACCAACCGTCTCGCGGCCAGGTTCTGTCAGCACGCCTAGCCCGCCAGAGCCATGCACGGCGCCGAGACGCTCGGACCAGCGGCGGACTAGGTCCACGCAGCGATCGGGATTGTCCAGAATGAACGCCGGCGGGACGTGGATCTTGACCCCAGACAGGTGCCGCTGCGAGTTGTCTCTCTCAAACCCGAAAGCTATCAACAGCCACAATGAGGGATCGTCGTTGTCCATCGCATTGACTCCCTTGAGGAAGCAATACATCTCGCTTTCCTCATTTTTCGAAATTTCTTCGTAGTACTCGACAGCCTCATTAACATTGAAGGACCGGAGCTGACGCTCGCCGGGCGTCTGATAGTGTGTGATCCGATCGGCGAAGAGGTCGCAGTATTCCTCGACGACGGCCAGAAGCTGCCGTCGCTTCTGGGTCGTCCATCCGTCCAGGAAGTAAAGCGAGAGAAGCCCACCGACCCTTGAGACGATATCGCTGTATCGTGGGTCTCGGTACACCAGCTCCGTCTCGATCGTCGTCGGGGTGCGCCGGCTCTGCCAGGCGATGTAGCTCGGTACAGCTGTCATGACGCAGAGCTTCCTTTGTTGCAGTCGCAATCTTTCGCAACATCGATCTCTTTCACCTTGACCGGTTTCCGGCCAGGCTGGCTTTGGTCCTCCGCGATTTCTTCATACGCGCCTCCACGTTGAGCGTTTGTTTTACCGTCAACACCACCCCCAGCCTTCGGGAACTTCATTTCCCAAAGCTCTGAAAGCGCGCCGTCCTGCCACCACGACACGTCAGGCCGAGGAGCCCCGCGCACCACTGGAGCCGTCGAGGGCATGCCCGGCTTGGTCCGGCTCTCCACCGGAGCATACTTGCTATCCGGCTCTTCCCCCTTCTTGTAACTCACTTCCGGCCGAGGCCCATCCGCCGTTTCACTCATCGGTCACCGCGGGCCGCCCGCAGGATGCTGGCCGCTGCCGGGATCATAGTAGCGCTTGCGCAGTTTCTCCGCGACGCAGGCTTGGTAGGTTACATGACTACCCCTATCATTGAGGCACTCGCAGGCAATCTCGCACAATTCCTTCTTGTTGGTCTTGCCCGTCACCCGAACCGTTTCGGTCTTCGCTACCGCCTTCGTCTTTTCTTTCTTCTCTGCCTCCGTTTTGGTCTTGGCGTGCGCCATCCTCTCGCCGCGGAACCAGTCCTGGATTCGGTCCTTGTCGACGCCTTGCGCCTCCAATTGCCGTGCCTTGGCGAACAGGCTCGTCTCGAAATCGTCTCGAGGAACCTCGTCGAACCACGGCATCGCCGTCGGCGACGAGTCCAGGATCGCCGTCGCCGCGCGGCCGATCGGTCCACCGCCCTTCAGCAGCCACCGTCCCCACTTGCCCAAGCGTTCCAGGTTGGGGCTCGCCGACGCCGTGGGTGGCGGTTTGCTCCAAGTCGGTTCGGCTGTTCCTGCCATCGTCGGGATCGGTCCGTCATCGCTCGCCCGGCAGGAGCCTGCCGCCGGCGCTGGTCCTCAGGTCACGCGGCGGAGCGAGCCGGGCAGCGGATCATCGTCGTCAGGGGCCGGTCGGGCCCGCTGGTCCTTGACGAAGACCGCCTCGCCCACCGTGTTGCGCCGGTTCGCGGCGGAGCGAGCCGGGCAGCGGATCATCGTCGTCAGGGGCCGGTCGGGCCCGCTGGTCCTTGACGAAGACCGCCTCGCCCACCGTGTTGCGCCGGTTCATCCAGAACCGGTCGAGGTGCCGGATCACCGGCGAGCCCTCCGCCCGAACCTGCGGCGCGTGGCCGATCGGCTCGGTGATGTCCCGATGCGTACCCGACTTCACGCCGCCGCCCGTGCCGGCTTCGTCGCCGTGCACGTGCGTCGTCCTCGAGCGCAGCACCATCGCCGTCTGCGCCGTGAACCGCACCGAGGAGGCGTAGCCGTCGAAATGGGCGCCGTAGTCCACGATCGGGTAGGGAACCGGCACCAGGGCCGAGCCCCGCGGCGTCAGGCACGGGTCGAGGACGACGAGATCGCCCTCGATCGCGAATTCGTGAACCGCACCGAGGAGGCGTAGCCGTCGAAATGGGCGCCGTAGTCCACGATCGGGTAGGGAACCGGCACCAGGGCCGAGCCCCGCGGCGTCAGGCACACGTCCGGCGACAGGCAGACGACGCGCGCCTCGTGCGTGTCGCGCATGCCCTCCAGCGGGCGGTTCGTGGTCCAGGGATCGGGACGCGGCGGCTCCCCGGCATAGTCGTCGCCGGACGAATCATCGGGATCGGGCCCATTCATGCCGCGACCTCCTCGTCCGGTTGTTTCCTGCGCAGCCGGGCGCGCTCGGCCAGCACGATCTTCGCGCGCTCTGCTTCGGGGAGCGGAAAGCGGCAGCGCCAGGTCAGGAGAACCGCGTCGCGGTCCGCGCGCAGATCGAACTGCACGCCATCCAGGACCAGCGGATGCTTCGTCGTGGCCCTCTCATCCCGCGCGGTGACACCCAGCATGATACCCGGCAGGCCGCCGGTCAGGTGAGGCGCGTCGGGATGCAGGTTGTCGAGGGTGAAGGCCTCGGTTCCGGCGAGCCATGGCGTGGCGACGAGCCCGGTCGGGGCGCATTGCCAGAAGCGCGGGTCGAAGTCGCGCGGCAGCAGCGGGTGGCGCTCGGCGAGCCATGCTTCGTCGTAGGTGCCCGCATAGCGCTGACGCGGGCGCCACCAGGGCGGAAGGGGACCGAAGCCGGCCGGGGCGGGCAATGCGTTCCAGCGCTCGACCGGTG
Organism: Methylobacterium sp. Leaf87; assembly: GCF_001422775.1. NCBI lineage: Bacteria > Pseudomonadati > Pseudomonadota > Alphaproteobacteria > Hyphomicrobiales > Methylobacteriaceae > Methylobacterium > Methylobacterium sp. Leaf87. The sequence continues at coordinate 199,212 of NZ_LMMI01000002.1, forward strand.
CATCGGCAGCCTCGATCGTGGGGGCCGGGTAGGTCTCGCGATGATCACAGTGCGCGCGGTCGACGAGCCCGAGGCCGAGCGGGTTGTCGGGATGCACCTCGCCCGTCGCTCCGGGCAGCGTCCCGCCGACGGCCGAGGCCCAGGTGAGCGGGACGCGCGCGGCGGGTTCCGGGCCGCTCAGGTCTCAGCCTTCGAGGACCGGCTGCGGATCGCGCTGGAGCAGCCCGCGCCAAGTCCGGCGCGTCCGTGCCTGCCAGCGGCGCGGCCCCATGACGCGAAGGCTTGCATCGATCTGGTTGCCGATCCGGATGCGGCAGACGAAGGGTCCGCCATCCGGGTTCGGGTTCACGGCGTCCTCGAGAAGCGTCACGTCGGTGCCCGGCTTGTAGGGGACGAGATCGCCCTGACGCAGCAGCGATCCCTGTTGGGGCTCGCCGTCGTAGACGTCTTCCCACTGGAAGGGCTCCTGCCGGTCGGCCGCGGCGAGCGTCCCGCCGGGTTCGAAACGAAACGTGCCCCGCACCGACACGACACAGTCGAGGTCTCCGTTCTGGTCGAACTGGCGGAAGGCGAAGGCGGAAAAGGCCGTTCGGTTGACGAGTTGCATCGGGATCCTCCGACCGCTCAGTTCAGGTCGATCGGAGCGCCCCGGATCTGGACGTGATCGTCGGCGATGAAGTTGAAGGTCTTGCCGAGGATCAGGACTGTGCCGTCCTTCTTCATCACGAACTTCGACGCACCGACCTCGATGACGAATTCGTCGCCGACCGCGACCTTGTAGTAGTTGCCGACTTGCGTCAGGAACGTCGCTCCGACATGCGTCACCTTCGAGGTGCCGACCTGCTGGACATCCGCAATGCCGACGCTGCGCATGCTCATCGATCCGACGATGGTGTTCATCATGCCCGGCAACGAGAACAGGCCGCCCGCAGCCTGGCCCAGGCCGCTGCCCGCCTGCGACAGGGCGGTGCCGGCGTCCGCCCGTGGGCTCGGCCCGTTGACCACACCATCCCTGGCTTGAAGACCGCTTCCGCCGAGCATTCCCAGGACGGAGCCAGCGAGGCCCGAGGCCATCAATCCCATCGCCTCGCCTGCCACTCCGCCGAGACCCGCGACCTGCGCGGCCTGGCTCATCAGGCCGGCCGTGTGCCCGGCCATACCGACGAGCGGCGCCATCAGAGCGGCCGCCGTGGCTCCGGTCCCGCCCACTGTCAGGTTCATCGAGCCGCCGATCTCGTGGGTCTGGTTCCGGGCCACCTCCACCGAGCGGTTCGCCCCGATCGAGGCCACCTCGTTGGCATCGACCCGCTTGGTCTTGTCGTTGAGCACCCGGGTGGTGTGGTCCTTCTGGGCATGGAAGAACATGTTCTCCCGGCCGGCATCGTCCTCCAGGCTCATCTCATTGAAGCCCTTGCCCTTATGGGTGTCGGAGCGGAACGTCATGCGGGTCTTGTTGGCCGGCAGGTCGTACGGCACGGGATTGTTCGGGTTGGGCACGATGCCGACCACGATCGGCCGGTCGGGGTCGCCCTCCTGGTAGGCCAC
>NZ_LMMI01000003.1:0-207491 GCF_001422775.1 Methylobacterium sp. Leaf87
GAACAGGCTTCTACGGGCCCATAGCCCAACCGTCAACGGCCAAATGACGGGGAAACGAAATTTTCGCGACGAAAGCGTCATCCCGCCTCACACGGCCCCCTGACGCGATCTGGAACGCCAGTTCCGACGCTCCCTCCGTCCGCATTCGGCCCAGGATCCTGCCGTTCCGAGCGACTTGAGATGCGGTCGGCGCGCGCGGTATGCGTCGTGGCATGACGCACCGAGACACTGCGCAGGCCCGACAGGGGCGAACCCGATGAGGTTCGCCCTCCCCTGGCGCCGCATCGCTCCTCCCGCCGGCCGTGCCATCGGGGCTCTGGCGATGTGCTTCGAGAGCCTCGGCGACAATTGCGAGTTCGGGTTGGTGCAACGCTATTGCGGCGTCGAGCCCCTGGGCCTGTTTCGATTCTCGTCCGTCGAACATGCCGCGCTGATCGACGCCCTCGAGACCGATTTCCGGCACTATGGCGCGGCCGACGATCTCGAGATCCTGGCGAGCTTTACGGGGCGGCTCTATGTCCGCAGCCGGCGCTACGGGTTCGCCTACAACACGTCCGATTTCATCGAAACCACCGCTCCTGAGACGATCCATCGGCGCGAGATCGGCAAGGTCGCCTATCTCAAGCGCCGTCTCTTGGAGGATCTCGCGGGCGGCGAGAAGATCCTGGTGCGCAAGGGCGATACCGATGGGCAGGCCGATGCCCTGGCCCGGGCGATCCGGCGCCACGGACCCGCGCCTCTTCTCAACGTGCGTGCGGCGCAGCCGGGGGACCCGTCAGGACGGGCGGAGGCGCGCGATGGCTGGCTGGCCGGACATGTCCGGCGCTTCGCACCGTACGAGACCGCCTACGAGATCGACCTCGAATCCTGGGTCGATCTCATGACCGATGCAGACGGCCTCGTTCGGGCGGGGGGCCTCGCGGCTCCCGCTCCGGTCCTGCCGAATCTCCTGGCCGGTGCGTCGGGCCGGGCCGTTGCGCATGTGCTCGGAACGCCCACGGACGGCGTCTGCGTGTTCGGTGCGCGCCAACGCACGGACCGCCTCGATCCGAACGCGGTCCACGTCTTTTCCGCGTGGGTCTGGGTTCCGGCGAGCTTTCGCGGTGACCGGGTCGGGGCGGCCATCGGGCATTTTCGCCTCGGCTGGCGCGATGCCGACCTCGACTTGCGGGAATGCTGGCAGCGGGTCTGGGTCGCGGCACGCATGCCCGACAGCTATCGCGATCTGATGATGGGGCTCGTCGTCGTCGGGCCGGTGGGCGACCGCCTGTGGTCGGCCGGGCGGCGACTCGAAGCGGCCCCCCTCCCCGGCCCGGCGCCTCAGCCGTGGGCGATGACGATGGGGCTCGGCCCCGGCCTGTAATCGGCGAGCGCCAGGCGGAAGGTCTCGCTGCCGTCGGCCTCCGCGGCGAGGGGCGTGAACCCGAGCCCGGGGTAATGGCCGCGCACCATGCCGTTCTTCGGGCTTGGCCGGTAGCGGCCGACGAGGTGGCGGCCGCCCGCCTCAGCGACGACCTCGGCCAGAACCCTCAGAACCGCCGCCTCCACCCCTCGGCCGAGGACCCGGCAGCTCATCAGCCAGGTCTCGATGGCATGGGTTTCCGGCTCGGTCTCCCGCGCCACCACCACGCCGATCATGCCGTTGTCGCCGAGGCGGTCGACGAGCCGGAACTGCAGGCCGAGGGCGTGCGGATCGGCGATCAGGGCACGGATCTCGTCCTCTGTGGTGCGCCGGGTGGTGAGGTTGAACTGGTTGGTCTTGTTGATCAACTGGGCGATGCGCGGCAAGCCGACGGGGTCGAACCGCCGCCAGACCAGGCGCATGTCGAGGCCGGCGAGGTAGGCGGCGAGGTCGCCCCCTTCCGAGACGGTCGCCACCCGCGCGGCGTTGGCGGCGTAATGGGCCCCCCGCGCCCGGTCCTCGTCGGTGACGCGGAGGGCTTCGAAATAGCCCGCTTCGGCGAGGCGGCCGGCGTAGAGGGCGGGGTCCTCGGGCAGTTCGGGCACGGCCACCATGGGCAGCTCCGCCCGCACCCATTCGCGCTCGAACGGATTGTCGTCGACGAAGACGAGGGCGTCGAGGCCGATGCCGAGGGTCTCGGCGACCCGGCGCAGGTTCGTGGCCTTGTCGTCCCAGTTCGCCAGGAAGGCGGCGATGTCGCCCCGGCGCAGCAGCATCTCGGGATGATTCTCGAACACGTCGAGGGCGTTGGCCGCGTCGTTCTTCGAGACGACGGCAAGGATCACCCCGCGCGCGGCGAGATCGCGCGCATACGCCTGGAGGCCGAGATAGGCCTCGCCCTCCGCGCTGCCCTGCCCAAGGACGAGACCGGCGGTGCCGTCGTCGCCCACCACGCCGCCCCACAGGGTGTTGTCGAGGTCGAGCACGAGGCACTTTTTCGAGAGGCCCTGCCCCGCTGCGAGCAGCCGGGCGACGTGGTCGCCGTAGAGGGGGGCCGCGGACGGTGCGATCGCCTGCTTGGCGCGCAGCCACCAGACCGGATCGTGCCAGGCGGCGAGTCCGTCCTGGGCCGCCGCCTCGTCGAGGGCGAGGATGTCGACGCCGTCGGACTCCGCCGCCGCGCGGATGCCGGCGTTGAGGCGCGTCACGGCGTGGCGGCGCGAGCCGGGCAGGCGATGCTCGTTGGAGCCCATGAGGGGCAGCGCCACGGGAAGAAGCGTCTGCTGGATCACCGGGCAGCGGAAGCCGTCTCGCGCGCGGCGCCAGGTCTCGCGCAGGCGGCGAAGGGCGTGCGCCTGGGCCGCCTGCGCCTCCTCCGGGCCGGCCGCGGGGTTCAGACCGCCGGTGAGGTGCGGGGTATCGAGGGCGAACAGGATCGCGTCCGGTCCGAACGCGTGCAGGCCGGAGGCGGGATCGGCGAGGTCCTGCGCGTAGGCACCGAAGGGCGCCTCGTAGGTCTCGACCCACAGGCCCCGGCGCAGGCCGCCGATGCGGATCGCCGGCAGGAGGTGCGAGACCGTGGACGAGGACAGCACGGCGAGGCGCAGCGGACGCGTCGCCAGATCGCCGGGCGGTCCCGCCGGAAACGCCTTGCGCAGCATCCGGTCGAGGCCGTTCGTCCGCATCGGGTCGAGGCGTGTGTTGGCCAGGGCGACGAACGCGTCCCAGGATCGGGCACGCGCGGTCGCGCCCGCCCAATCCTTCGGTTCGGGGAGCCAGGCGAGGGGGAGGCTCAGGGCCGGTCCGCCGTCTTCGCCGCGATGATGGCGATGAAATCCGCCACCCGCGCCATGCCGTCGACCTCGCGCGTGGTGAAGCGGATGCCGAATTCCGCCTCCGCCGCGACGATGAGCTCGATCATGCGTCCCGAATCCCAGCCCTCGATGTCGTTCGCGGTGGTTTCGGGATGGATGACCAGGTCGGGATCGCCGAACACCTCGCGAAACAGGTTGGTCAATCGTGCCTGGACCGCGTCGGTGTGCATGCCGCCCTCGCCTCGTTCGCCCGAGCTACGATCCGGGCCGATCTCGGCGCCCGCATATCAAGACGCCGCCCGGTCAGCTACCTCTTTCGCTTGCCCCGGGGCTGTCCCGGCGATCTCCCCCGAGCTCACGGGGAGCGCGGTCCGCACGCCCCGTCGCAGGGTGTCCGGCCCCCGAGGATGCGGGCGATCCGGGGCCGCAGGGGGAGGAACAGGCGGTAGGCGACCTCGGCAAGCCACGGCACGCCCGGGACGTGGCGTATCCAGGCGAGGCGATGCCATCCGGGCAGATGCGCCCACAGGGTGAAGAAGCCCGCGGCCCCCGAGGCGAGGCGTCCGTCGCGGTCGCGCACATGGAAGCGGGCTCGGGCGTCGGCGCGGCTGAGGCCGCCGAGATCGGCCGGACCGTCCCGGCTCACATCCACCCAGGCGAGGGCATCGGCACCCCGGCACCGGCGATAGGTTCGGATCTCGGCCGCACAGAGGGGGCAGGCGCCGTCGTAATAGACGGTGAGCGGGGCGTCGGAGGTCGTGTCCATCCCCGTGAGATAGGGCGGCACGCACGAAAAAGCGGCCGCGACAGATGCCGCGGCCGCCGGGTGTTCGATGAACGTAGGGCTCAGTGCGCGGAGCGGATCTTCAGGGCCTCGCGGCCGGCATAGCGGGCCTGCGAGCCGAGGCCCTCCTCGATGCGGATGAGCTGGTTGTACTTCGCCAACCGGTCGGAGCGGGCCAACGAACCGGTCTTGATCTGCCCGCAATTCGTCGCGACGGCGAGGTCCGCGATGGTCGAATCCTCGGTCTCGCCGGAGCGGTGGGACATCACCGCGGTGTAGCCGGCGCGCTGGGCCATATCGACGGCGGCCAAGGTCTCGGTGAGCGTGCCGATCTGGTTCACCTTCACCAGGATCGAGTTCGCCGTCCCCTCGACGATGCCGCGCGACAGGCGGGTCACGTTGGTGACGAACAGGTCGTCGCCGACGAGCTGGCAGCGGTCGCCGACGCGCTCGGTCAGCAGCTTCCAGCCCGCCCAGTCGTCCTCAGACATGCCGTCCTCGATGGACAGAATCGGGTAGCTGTCGACGAGCTTGGCGAGGTAGCTCACCTGCGCCTCGATGTCCCGGGTCTGGCCCTCGCCCTCGTAGCGGTAGGCGCCGTCCTTGAAGAACTCGGTGGCGGCGCAGTCGAGGGCCAGCACCATGTCGGTGCCGGGCTTGAAGCCGGCGGCCTGGATCGACTGCATCACGAAGTCGAGGGCGGCCTCGGCGGAGGGCAGGTTGGGGGCGAAGCCGCCCTCGTCGCCGACGTTGGTGTTGTGGCCGGCCTTCTTCAGGGCGCCCTTCAGGGTGTGGAACACCTCGGCGCCCATGCGCACGGCCTCGGCGAGCGAGGACGCGCCCACCGGCATGATCATGAATTCCTGGAAATCGATGGGATTGTCGGCGTGCGCGCCGCCGTTGATGATGTTCATCATCGGCACCGGCAACACCCGGCCCTGCGTTCCGCCGATGTAGCGGTAGAGCGGCAGGCCGGCGGTTTCGGCCGCCGCCTTGGCGACGGCGAGGGAGACGCCCAGGATGGCGTTGGCACCCAGCCGCGCCTTGTTCGGCGTGCCGTCGAGTTCGATCATCGCCTCGTCGATGGCGATCTGGTCCTCGGCGTCCATGCCCCCGATGGCGTCGAGGATGTCGGACTGCACGGCATTGACCGCCTTGCGCACGCCCTTGCCGCCGAACCGACCCTTGTCGCCGTCACGCAGCTCCACGGCCTCGTGGGCGCCCGTGGAGGCACCCGAGGGCACGGCCGCCCGGCCGAAGGAGCCGTCCTCGAGGAGGACGTCGACCTCGATGGTCGGGTTGCCCCGGCTGTCGAGGATCTCGCGGGCGGCGATGTTGGTGATCGCGGTCATGCAGGAGCCTTCTTGCGTCGTTGCGATCCCTGGGGCGAGCCCGACACGAGGCCCGGTCCTCAATCCCTGCCGACCGGGGCATCGGGTCGAGATCGCGATTCAGTCGAGGCTTATCCGCCAACGTCACGCATCGGGCAAGCGTCCGGCCCCTGCGGAGGGTGGGAAGGCTCCCAAGAATGTTCGCCCGCCCCTCAAGAAAATCTTGTCGTCGCCCTGTGCTCCACGCGACAGCGACGAACCGGCAGATGCGCGCCCCTGCATCGCACGTTATAGCGAGGGGCATGACGCACGCGCCCCTGAACCCCGAAACGCTCCAATTGGGGCAGGCCACGCCCCTTCCCGGCTCCCCCGAGGAGGCCCGTCTCGATCGGGTGCCGAATCCGCATCCGGGTACGGATTACCTCGCCCGCTTCACGGTTCCGGAATTCACGTCGCTCTGCCCCGTCACGGGCCAGCCGGATTTCGCCATCCTGGTGATCGACTACGTGCCGGATCAGTGGCTGGTCGAATCGAAGTCGCTCAAGCTGTACCTCACGGCGTTCCGCAACCACGGGGCCTTCCACGAGGATTGCACCGTCGGCATCGGCTTGACCCTGATGGAACTGCTGGCCCCGCGCTACCTGCGCATCGGCGGCTACTGGTATCCACGCGGCGGCATTCCCATCGACGTGTTCTGGCAGAGCGGTGAGCCGCTGAAGTCGGTCTGGCTGCCCGAACAGGGTGTGCCGCCCTACCGGGCACGCTGAGGCGCACCGGGCCTGCACGCCCCTCGGCGATCCTAGCGGTCTTCGTAGATCGCGCGCCGAACCTGCTCGACGAACCTGCTCTGCGACTCCGTCGGGCCCTGATGGACCGTGGCCACCGCCGTCAGCATCCGGCACAGGTCATCCCGCTCGCCCTGGGTCAGCCGGTCGCGCAGGAGCGGCGCGAGGGACCGGATCGCCAGATCGGGATCGGGTGCCGCCTGATCGGCCGCATGGCGGATCACCACCATACGGGTTGCCAGATCGTCGCTCGGGTCGGTCACGTCGCGCATTTGGGTCAGGATCTCGCTCTCCTGCTCGGGCGTCCGGACGCCGCGCTGTCGGGCCACCAGCGCCATCAACACGCCGGCCGCATCGGCGGGATTAAGCAGGGATCGCAGCGGCGCCGAACGGATCTGGCGCTCGCTCGCCCGTCGGCGCCGGGCGGTCCGCCAGTCCCGTACGGCGTGATCGATGTGTTGCATGCCGTTCCCGTACCTGACCCAGTAGATCAGGCCGGTCACGAGGGCCCCTGCCAGAGCGATGAGGATCGGCATTCGAAATCGTCTCCGCGCCCGTTCGCGCGGTCACCTCATGCAATCTAGGCGTGTGTTTGGCAATCGTCGCCGATGGTCGAACGGGGCCGTCCCCCTGTTGCGTGGTCTGCCCTCGCCGTGCATGCGAAAGGCGGCCGGCTCGCGCCAACCGCCCCATCGTTCGCACCCGTGAAAGGTGCCTCAGTAGCCGTAACCGTAGGCGGGGGCACCGTAGCCGTAGGCCGGACGGTCGTAGCCGCCGCGATAGTAGGAATCGCGGGCTGCACCGGCCGCGATGGCACCCGCCGCGAGTCCGGCGATCCCCAGGCCGACAGCCGCACCCGTACCGATGCCCCGGCGACCGCCCCCCCGATAGGCGTGACCGCGATGGCCGTACCCACCGTGATTGTAGCCGCCCCGACCGTAGCCGTAGCCATGACCGCCCGGGCGTGCCTCGGCCGCCGTCGTTGCCGCCATGGCGCCGAGGGACAGGGTGACGGCCGTGATCATCGCAAGCTTACGCATGAAGGTTCCTCGAAACGTTGCATCTCTTGAGAAGAGCAACGGTCTCAAAGCGGGAGGGTTCCCCGATCGGCCATTCGCGGCGAAAGCCCGAAGATTGGGATTCACCCGCGCGGGGATTTGTCGATCGCCTTGGCGAGGCGGTCGAATGCCTGCAATTCGGCCAGGAGTGCGGGCATGTCCTTCAACGCCACCATGTTGGGACCGTCCGACGGGGCGTGATCGGGGTCGGGATGCGTCTCGATGAAGAGGCCGGCGACACCGACGGCCACGGCCGCCCGGGCAAGCACCGATACGAATTCCCGCTGACCGCCTGAGGTGGCGCCCTGCCCGCCCGGCTGCTGCACCGAATGGGTGGCATCGAACACCACGGGGGCGCCGTGGGTGACGCGCGCCATGATCGGCAGGCTGCGCATGTCGGACACGAGGGTGTTGTAGCCGAAGGAGGCGCCGCGCTCGGTCACCAGGACGTTGGGGTTGCCGGCACCCGTCACCTTGGCGGCGACGTGTGCCATGTCCCAGGGGGCGAGGAACTGGCCCTTCTTCACGTTGACCACCCGGCCCGTCGCGGCGGCGGCGAGGAGCAGGTCGGTCTGCCGGCACAGGAAGGCCGGGATCTGGAGCACGTCGATCACCTGCGCCGCGACGGCGCACTGCCCGGCCTCGTGCACATCCGTGAGGACCGGCAGGCCGAACCGCTCCTTGATCTCGGCGAAGATCGGCAGTGCGCCCGCGAGGCCGAGGCCCCGGGCAGTGCCGCCGGAGGTGCGGTTGGCCTTGTCGAACGAGGCCTTGAACACGAGGCCGATGCCGAGCGTGTCCGTCATGCCCTTGAGGGCATCGGCGATCTCCACGGCGTGGTCGCGGCTCTCGAGTTGGCAGGGGCCGGCGATGAGGGCGAAGGGCAGGTGGTTGGCGAAGGCGACGCGGCCGGCCTGGACGACGGAACCGGCGGTATTGGGGGCAATCTCGAACATGGGAGCGGTCTAGCCCGGCCGGCGCTCCGCGAAAAGGCCGGCCCGGCGGCGCAGGGGGGCGGCCGGCGTCACGATGCAGACCGTGAGGCTGCCGGACAGGGTGTCGTCGCGCGGCCCGGTCTCGCAGCGCAAGGCCGCCTTGCCGACGATGCCCTCGCGCGGCAGGCCCGTCAGCAGCGAATCCTGGTGGAGCGTCAGGGCCAGGACCTCGACGGCCTCGGCCTTCGCCCCCGCGAGCGCCTCGGCCGCGCGTCCGACGAGCACGAAGAAAGGCCGTTCGGGTTCGCGCGCCTGGGATCCGAACACCATCCGGCGCGGCGTCCGACAGGCGAGGCTCATCCGCTCGGCATCGGCCGCTCGGAACACCGCGCCGGACCCGGCGCGCCCGGCGAGGGACGCGCCCGTGGCGCGGATGACCTTGGCCGTGAGGGCGTCGCAGGCGTCCGCGCCGTGGGCCGTGCCACCGGCGAGGGCAACGAGCAGACCGCTCGTCATCCAAAGGGCATGGACCGCGCGAGTTGGCTTGCGCGAGGTGCTCACCCCTTCGTCTCCACGGGACCAAGTTTGGCGGCGGCGTCCCGCAGAACGTCGTTCATCCGAGTCTGCCAGCCCTCGCCCGTCGCCTTGAACGCGTCGATGATGGCGGCATCGAGCCGGATCGTCACCGGAACCTTGACGCGCTCCTTCTCGGAACCACGTGATTGGCGGAGCTTTTCGCCCAGGGTCGGGAACGCCTCGGCGAACGGACGTGCAGTTCGGAAATCGTCCGCGGTCCATTCTGGGTTGTCGGTGACCGCGTTCCAATCGGCCTGGGAATAGCCCGGATTGGGGACGTAATCGGACGCGATCTTAGTGGCGGCCATACAACATCCTTTCCAATGCACTCGCGGGCCGAAGACTGATGAGGGTCAAGGCCTCCGTGCCGAGTGGGGATACGATCGCAGCGACGACGATGCGGCCGTTGAACGATCCGATCAGCTTACTCCGCGGGCGACCGGTCTGGCTGGATTTGGCCGGAACTTCCAAGGCGGTCGCGAAATTAAAACCGGCCTCGAAATCCGCGAAGTCCAGATCGTGTTTGACGAGATTCGCCAAGCGCTTCGGCTCATCCCATACAATCATGGACCATCTGTACGATGAGAGCTGCCTGACAGTCTACGGCGGGGAAACGAACGCTTAACGCCCCACCTCGAGCGACCCCGTCCGTTCGTCCGGGCAGGCGGCGTCGGGGTGCGCGCGTAGGATGCGTGACAGGCGGACCGGGCGCGCGCCGGTATCATCCTCCAGCACGCCCGTGAGGGCCTCCACCGTGAGCGTCCCCGTGAAGCGAAGCGTGTGCCCGTCCGAATCCACCGTGAAGGCCAGGGCCTTGGAGGCGGCGTCGACCCGGACGGTCCCCGCCTGGACGGGGCCCGTCAGGGCGGCCTCGTAGATCAGCGTATCCCCCATCGGCGAGCGGCGCAGGGTCACCCGGTGGCCGACGGGCTCGTGATCCACCGTCAGGCACAGATCGGCATAGACGGCGGTGCCGGACGCCCACGAGGTCCGGGCCTGGGCCGCGCCGGCCGCCGCCCACAAGGTGATGGCGAGGCCGAGGGTCCGTGTCGCGATCCCGCCCATCGCCGCCTCCCTGTCTCCGACGCGCCCCGGGGCGCGTCGGTTTCCAGATCGCGTCGGGCAGCCTACGCGGCGTCGCGTTCGCGCACCCGGCGCTCCGCCTCGACCGATGCAAGAAGGATGCACACGGCGATGCCTTCGGCGGCGGCGGTGACGTCCTTCAGGCTCGGATAGGAGGGCGCGAGGCGCAGGACGCTGTCGTGCGGATCGCGGCCGTAGGGCGAGGTCGCGCCGGCCGGGGTCAGGGCGAGGCCGGCTTCCTTGGCCAGACGCACCACCTCGGTGGCGGTGCCGTCGCGCGCCTCGACGGTGATGAAGTAGCCGCCCTCCGGCTTCGTCCACCGGGCCGCGCCCGTGCCGGCGAGGTGGCGGGACAGGGCTTCCTCCACGGCGGCGAATTTCGGCGCCAGCAGGGCGCGGTGCGCGTCCATGTGGGCGTCGAGACCGGCCGCGTCGCGCAGGAAGCGGACGTGGCGGAGCTGGTTGAGCTTGTCCGGCCCGATGGTGCGCTTCGACGCGCGGGCGAGGTACCAGCGCACGTTCTCGGGCGAGCCCGCGAAGAAGGCGAGGCCGGCGCCGGCCAGGGTGATCTTCGAGGTCGAGGCGAAGACGAAGGCGCGGTCCGGGTTCCCGGCCTCGGCGCACAGGCTGAGGATGTCGGCGACGGCCACGCGCTCGGGGGTCAGGTGGTGGACCGCGTAGGCGTTGTCCCAGAACAGGCGGAAATCGGGGGCGGCGGTCTTCATGGCGGCGAGGCGCCGGACGGTCTCGTCGGAATAGGTCTCGCCCGAGGGATTGGAGTATTTCGGCACGCACCACATGCCACGCACGGCGGGGTCGGCGACGGCGGCCTCGACCACGTCCATGTCGGGGCCGTGGCCCGTCATCGGCACGGGGATCATGCGGATGCCGTAGGCCTCGCACAGGGCGAAGTGCCGGTCGTAGCCCGGCACCGGACACAGGAAGGCTATGTCGCTCTCCTTCGACCAGGGCTTCACGGACCCGGGCACGCCCGTGAGCAGGGCCCAGGCGATGCTGTCGTGCATCATCGCGAGGCTCGAATTGTCGCCGACCACGATCCCATCGGCCGGTGCGTCGAGGAGGTGGGTGAACAGGGCACGGACCTCGGCGATGCCCTGTTGGCCGCCGTAATTGCGCGCATCCTCGCCGGCTTGCGTGACGTAGTCGCCGTTGCCGGCGAGGCCGAGCATGCCGGCGGCGAGGTCGAGCTGCTCGGGCGAGGGCTTGCCCCGGGTCATGTCGAGCTTCAGTCCCCGGGCCTTGAACGCCGCGTAGGCGTCGCGGGCGCGGGCGTGCAGGTCCGCGAGATCGGCAGGATTCCGATCGGCGATGGTGGTCATGGGTCGGTTCCGGATGGTTGGGGTGCTGCAATCAAACGGGATGCACCATGACCGCTCGCGGGGCGCGCGTCACCCTGGCGGGAACGCGTTCCTCGACGCCCTGCCCTGCGCTCCGGACAAAAGGAAGCCGGCCACGCGGGGCCGGCTTCGAGTCGAGGAGGGAGGCGTGAGGGAGGGGCGGCCGGTCGGCCGCCCGGAGCGGATCAGCCGGCCTTGTTGAGGGCGACGGCGACGAAGCGGGTGGTGCCCTTGGAACTCTTCACCCGCATGAGGACCGCCTTGCGGCCGCTCGATTCGGCGGAGCGGATGCGCTCGGCGACCTCGGAGGGCCGGGAGACGCTGGCACCGGCGACATCGAGGATGATGTCGCCCTGCTCAATGCCCTTGGCCGCGGCCGGGCCTTCGGGATCGACCTCCATCACCGCCACGCCCTCGTCGCCGGCGCCGACCTCGGAGGCCGGGGCGAGGCTGAGACCGAGGCGGGGCTGACCGTCCGACGACGATCCACCGCGAACGCCGCCCGTGGCCGATTTCGGGTCGTTCGGAAGCGCCCCAAGTTCCACCGTGGCGGTGTCGGACTTGCCGCCTCGGAGGTAGGCGAGTTCGACCTTGGCGCCGGGCTTCAAGCCGGCGATGCGGCGGGACAGTTCCTTGGCGTCGTTGACCGGGGTGCCGTTGACCGATTCGATGACGTCGCCGGACTTGAGCCCCGCCTTCGCGGCGGGGGTTCCGGCCTCGGCATGGTCGACCAGCGCGCCCTTGGCCTTGTCGAGGCCGAGGCCGTCGGCGATGTCCTTCGTCACCGGCTGGACCTGCACGCCGAGGTAGCCACGCGCCACCTTGCCGTCGGCCCGGAGCTGATCGACCACCGCCTGCACGGTCTCGGCGGGAATCGCGAAGGCAAGGCCGACGCTGCCGCCGGAGGGCGACGCGATGGCGGTGTTCACGCCCACCACTTCGCCACCGACGTTGAAGGTCGGGCCGCCCGAATTGCCTTTGTTGATGGGGGCGTCGATCTGCAGGAAGTCGTCGTACGGCCCGGCGCCGATGTCGCGGCCGCGGGCCGACACGATGCCGGCGGTCACGGTCCCGCCGAGGCCGAACGGATTGCCGATGGCCACAACCCAGTCACCGACGCGCGGCGCCGACTTGCTGAGCGAGACGTACGGGAAGGGGCCGCCCTCGGTGATCTTGAGGAGCGCCAGATCGGTCTTCGGGTCCTTGCCGATCACCTTGGCGTCGAGGGTGCGGTTGTCGTCGAGGGTCACCTGCACGCTCTTGGCCTTGTCGACCACGTGGTTGTTGGTGACCACGTAGCCGTCGGCCGAGATGATGAAGCCCGAGCCCATGGCGCCGCGCTGACCCTGGCGCTTGGGACCCTGGCCGCCGAAGCCGGGGCCACCCTGCCCACCCTGCCCGCCGGGACCGCCCTGGCCGAAGCGCTTGAAGAACTCGCGCAGCTGCGGCGGCACGTTCTGCTGGCCCTGGTTGCCCGGGCCGTCCTCGTCGTCCGAGGTCGCGCTGTCGTCGAGCTTCACCTTCACGGCGACGACGCCGGGCTTCACCTTGTCGACGACGGTGGCGAAGGAGCCCGGCGGGTGGTCCGGCGTCTCGATGGGGTTCTTCGAAAGGGCCTGGGCCTGGACCGGGGTCACGGGCTGGGTGACGACGCCGACGGCGCCCGTCGCCACGAGGGCGGCCACGGCGACGGAGGCGAGGGCGTTGCGGCGCAGGCGGTTCGGCTGGACGGGCATCAGAGATCTCCGGATCGGGGGGCGCCGCCACACATTCCCCGTGGGGAGCGGCGGGCCGTGATCCAGGGTGTAGGGCCGGCCGGGTGACCCCGCCGTGGCGGCGACATTACGGTTTGGACAGGTTCGGCTCGGGCCTCAGTCCGGCGCGCCAGCGCAGGTCGAGGAGAAGCCCCTGCGGGTGGGTGTCGAGCAGGAGCGTCACCGGCACGCCCGCCGCATTGAGGAGCCGGGCGGCCCAATGGTTGCAGACATTGGCGTAGGAGAAGCGCCCCTCCCCCTCGTAGAACAGGCTCGGCCCGTAGAGCCCCGGGCCGCCGGCGACGGGATGCCCGTCGACGAGGCGAAAACTCGCGTCGAGGCGCGCGAGGAGCCGCGCCAATCCGGCGCCGGAGACCCGCACGGCCACGAGGTCGGAGAGCGGAAAGCTCGCCCGCGCGGTCCGCTCAAGGCCGACCACCTGCACCACGCCGGCGCGACCGCCGGGGGTGAACAGGGCCTCCAGGGCGAGGCGGGCGTCGAACTCGGCGAGCGTCGGCGTCGTGCGGTAGAAGCGGGCCTCGCCCCAACCGAATTCGAGGTCCGGATAGGCCTGGAATCGCAGGGCGATGGCGTTCAGGGCCGGGCCGGCGCCCTCCCCCGTCAGGGCCTCGCGTGGGATCACGAGGCCGGAATGCCAGCCGTGATTGACGAGATAGAGGGTCCGGGCGTCGCTTCCCGTCGCGGGATAAAGCACCGGGTCGCCGGGGCTCGCCGTGAGAACCACCGCGAGCCCGAGGAGCATGAGCAGGCCGGCGAACCCGAAAGCCAGCCTGCGTCGGGTCACGGGGTCTGGTCGGTGAGCCGGGTGAGGGCTTCGGTGATCTTCTCCAGGCGGGAGGCCTGGGCGGCGCGGCGCTCGTGCTGCTCGTCCACGATCTCGTCGGGCGCGCGGGCCATGAAATCGGCGTTGGCGAGCTTGGCGTCGATCTTCTCGATCTCCGTCGCGGCCTTGGCGGCTTCCTTCGTGAGCCGCGCGACCTCGGCCCCGAGATCGACGATGCCCTCCAGCGGCAGGGCCGCCACGGAGCCGCGCACGAGGAGCTGCACCGCATTGCGCGGGGCCGCATCCGCGAAACCGATCTCGGACAGGCGGGCGAGGCGCAGGAGGGTGTCGCTCCAGCGGGTGGCGCGGGCCTTCAGGGCGTCGTCGGCGCCGATCACCACGAGGGGGATCTGCGCGCCCGCCGGCACGCCGGTCTCCGAGCGGGCCGAACGGATCTCGGAGACGAGGTCCACGAGCCAGCCGACCTCGGCCTCGGACGCGGCGTCGTTCAGGGCGGCGAGATCGGGCCAGGATGCCAGGGCGAGGAGCCCCCGGCCCGGGACGTCCTCACCCTTGATCCCCCACAATTCCTCCGTGAGGAACGGCATGAACGGGTGAAGCAGCTTGGCGATCTGGTCGATGAGGAAGGCGACGGTTCCTTGCGTCTCCGCCCGCACGCCCGCATCGACGTTCTCGCCCTGCAACACGGGCTTCGCCAACTCCACGTACCAATCGCAGAAGATGTTCCACACGAAGCGGTAGGCCGCCGCCGCCGCGTCGTTGAAGCGGTAGGCGTCCAGCGCCGTCGTGACCTCGGCCACGGCCCGGGCCGCCTCGCCGAGCGCCCAGCGGTTCAGGGGATCGGTGGCGGTCTCGGGGCGGTAATCGGCGCGCAGGGTGCAGCCGTTGATCTCGGCGAAGCGCGAGGCGTTCCAGAGTTTGGTCGCGAAGTTGCGATAGCCCTCGACGCGGTTCACCGCGAGCTTGATGTCGCGCCCCTGCGCCGCCATGGCCGCGAGGGTGAAGCGCAGGGCATCGGCGCCGTAGAGCTCGATGAGACCGAGGGGATCGACGACGTTGCCCTTCGACTTCGACATCTTGGCGCCGGCAGCGTCGCGGACCAGGGTGTGGAGGTAGACCGTGGAGAACGGCACCCGGTCGGTGACGTGCAAGCCCAGCATCATCATCCGGGCGACCCAGAAGAAGATGATGTCCTTGCCCGTCACCAGGGTGTCGGTGGGGTAGTGGCGCGCGAGTTCGGGCGTGGCGTCGGGCCAGCCGAGCGTCGAGAACGGCCACAGGGCCGAGGAGAACCACGTGTCGAGGACGTCCTCGTCGCGGGTCAAGGCGACCGGCCGGCCGTGCTTCGCATCGGCCTGAGCTTGCGCCTCGGCCTCGCTCGCGGCGACGAAGAATCCGCCCTCCTCGTCGTACCAGACCGGAATCTGGTGCCCCCACCACAGCTGGCGCGAGATGCACCACGGCTCGATGTTCTCCAGCCACTGGAAGAACGTCTTCTCGTAGTTGTCGGGCACGAACCGGGTCTGGCCGTCGCGCACGGCCTGGAGGGCGCGTTCGGCGAGCGGCTTCACGTTCACGTACCACTGGTCCGTGAGGTAGGGCTCGATGACCACGTTGGAGCGGTCGCCATGGGGCACGGCGTGGGTGTTGGACTCGACGAGGCGCAGCCGCTCGCGCGCCTCCATGAGGGCGACGACCTGCTTGCGCGCCGCGAACCGGTCGAGACCGTGCAGGGCGAGGGCCTCGGGCTCTGGAGTCGCGCCGGCCAGGAAGGCGGCGTTGCCCTCGAGGCTGATCCGGGCTTCCGCGTCGAGGATGTTGATGGGCGTGCAGCCGGCGCGGCGGCCGACCTCGAAATCGTTGAAGTCGTGGGCCGGGGTGATCTTGACCGCGCCCGTGCCCTTCTCCGGGTCGGAATAGGTGTCGGCGACAATGGGGATGAGGCGCCCGACCAGGGGCAGGCGCACGTGCCGGCCGACGAGGTGGGTGTAGCGCTCGTCCTCCGGGTGGACCGCCACCGCCGTGTCGCCCAGCATGGTCTCGGGGCGGGTGGTCGCCACCGTGATGACCTCGCCGGTCTCGGCGCCGTCCGCATCCACCAGGGGGTAGTCGAAGTGCCAGAGATGGCCCTTCACCTCGACCTGAAGCACTTCGAGGTCCGAGATCGCCGTCTGGAACTTCGGGTCCCAGTTCACGAGGCGCTTGTCGCGGTAGATCAGGCCCTGGGCGTGGAGATCCACGAAGGTCTTGGTGACCGCCCGGACCATCTGGTCGTCGGGGGCGCCGTTCAGCCCCATGGTGAAGCGCTCGCGCGACCAGTCGCAGGAGGCGCCGAGCCGCTTCAGCTGATTGACGATGGCTCCGCCGGATTCCGCCTTCCAGGCCCAGACCTTCTCGACGAAGGCGGCGCGGCCGATCTCGCGCCGGCCCGGCTCCTTAGCTTCGGCCAAGCGGCGCTCCACCACCATCTGGGTGGCGATGCCGGCGTGGTCGGTGCCGGGCTGCCACAGGACGTCGCGGCCGCGCATGCGCTCGAACCGGGCCAGGATGTCCTGCAGGGTGTTGTTGAGGGCGTGGCCCATGTGAAGGCTGCCGGTGACGTTCGGCGGCGGGATCACGATGGTGAAGGGCCGGGCGTCCGCCCGGTCGGGCCGTCCGGCCTTGAACGCGTCGCCCGCCTCCCAGGCGGCACTGACGCGCGCCTCGACGGCGGCGGGGTCGAAGGTCTTGTCCATCATGGGCGGGGTCGGGCCAGTTCGAGCATTGCGGGTCTATGCGGGTTGGCCCGCTTTCAACCCGTCAGGCCCGCCGCGTCAACACGAGGGCGGATATTCCCCGCCCGCGATCCCTCAACGCCCGCGTGCGACGCGCTCGATCTCGGCCCGCACGAGGCGCTCGACCAGGGGCGGCAGGTTCTCGTCGAGCCAGCCCTTCAGCATCGGCCGGAGCATGTCCTGCACGAGGTCTTCCAGGGTGCGGGGATTGTTGGACAGTACCGTATTGGCCAGCATGTGGAACGCCTGGCCGACGCTGGCATCGGTCACCGACGAGGTCAGGCGCTCGGCCGCCTCGGGCTCGCGATACGCCGGCTGCGGCTCGCGATACTCCGTGCGGGGCGCTTCGTAGGCCGGCTGCGGCACCGGACGCGGCGGCTCCGGGGCGGCCATGCGAACCGGTTCGGGCTCCGGCTCGAGATCGTCGTCGAACGAGATCGCGTCGAAATCGAGGGTTTCGTTGGTGAGCCCGATATCGGGCTCCTCGAAGGTCGCGGGCGCCGGGGCCTTGCGGACGGGCTGCGCCACCTCGGCGAGGTCAAGGATGTCGTCGTTCTCAGGGAGCGGCGGAGCGGCGCGCACGGGCTCCACCACCTCGGCCTTGGCGTTCTGGTCGTCGGCGATGATCCGGCGGATGGAGGCGAGGATCTCCTCCATCGAGGGTTCCTGCGCCTTGTCCGGCACCTTGGGGCTGGCTGCACTCATCCGGACGACGCTCGGCTCTCAAGGATAACGGTTCACGCTATCCGCCACTATTTCACGCTCCCATCCCGACACAAGCGCCCGGCGGAACGGGGTACGGGATAAAGTCCGCCGCCGCGATTCCCCTGGCCCGTGTGGCCGGAGGGCGACCCCCGGGATCGCCCGGCGGCGCCCCTTCCGAAGCGCACGCCCCCGCGGGAGACCCACGCGACGGCCCGAGCAACGGTCGGTTAACCAATCTAGGTTAAATCGGACTGCGTCGGTGCAGCGCCGGATCCCCTAAGACTGGACGCCCGATCAGCGCCCATCGGGGGTTCGGACGCCGAACCATAGATCCTTGACCTGGTCGAAATGCTCCTTGGGGCTGTAGGCCGCCACAGGGAGGGCGGTGAAGCGCACGGTGAGGCGGCCGATGGTCTGGACCACGCCGTAGGAGTTCACCACCCGGTCGCGCTGCGCCAGGATGAGGTTGACACGAGAGTTGAGTAGTTCCTGCTGGGCGTTCAGCACGTCGAGAGTTGTGCGCTGACCGACGCGGGCTTCCTCGCGTACGCCATTGAGGGCGACCTCGTTGGCCTGCACCTGCGCCTGCGAGGCGATGACCTGGGCCTTGGAGGCTTCGAGCCGGCCCCAGGAGGTGACGATGGCCGAGCGGATCTGGTCGCGGACGTCCTCGACCTCGATCCGGCGCTGGCCCACGAGCTCCTTGGCCTGGCGGATCTGCGAATAGGTCAGGCCACCCTCGTAGAGCGGCACGGAGATGCGGCCGACGATCTGGGCGTTGAGGCTGCGGTCGCCGGGGAACTGGCTGTCGAAGCGCTGCTGGACCGTGCCGGACAGGCCCGCCGTGGGGTAGAGCTGGCCTTCGAGCACCTTGACGCTGGCCTCGGCCACGTCGACCGCATGCATCGATGCCAGGATCTGGGGGTGCTCTTTCAGGCCGATCGTCACGGCGGCGTCGAGATTGGCCGGGACGTAGCGGTCGAGGGGGCGGCCGGGGGCGAGCTGGCGCGGCTCGACACCGATGAAGCGGCGGTAGGTGCCGATGCTGGCGCGCAGGGTCGCCTCGGCGCCGCTGACTTCGGAGCGGGCGCCGGCGAGGCGCGCCTCGGCCTGGGCGACGTCGGTGCGGGTGACCTCGCCGACGTTGAAGCGGTCGCGGGTCTGGCGCAGCTGCTCTTCCAGGACCTCGACGTTGTTGCGGCGAAGTTCGAGGTTCGCCGTGTCGCTGAGCACGAACATGTAGGCCTGCGCCGCGCTGAACAGGGTGTTCATCTCGACGGCGCGCAGGGTTTCGCGCGTGCTGAGCACGTTCGATTCCGCCCGGCGGGTCTGGTTGTCCGTCTGAAATCCGTTGAACAGCGTCTGGTTGACGGTCAGGGATGCGCCGCCCGGCCGTGTCACGTTGTTGATGTCCAGTGTCTGGACCCGTCCCTCGGTCCGAGCGAGACCGATATCGGCCGATCCGCTCACCGTCGGGCGATAGCCGGATTTCGCCTGGGCCACGTTCTCGTCGACGCCACGCAAGGCGGCGCGGTTCGAGTTCAGGGTCGGGTTCGCCGCATAGGCGCGCGACAGCGCGCTCTCCAGCGTCTCGGCCTTGGCCGGATGCCCTACCGCCAGCGTCACTGCGACGATGCCAGCGCATCGAAGCCCATGGCGCATCGCTGGTTTCCGTTCTCTCACGTTCATCAGCCCTTGCGGTTTCACGATGAACCGGTCGGCCGCTATCCTGCGGCGCCGCGCATTCGCGCAATCCGGGTTGCCCGCCCATGGGCAAGTCTAGCCGAACTTGGCGTCGCGGGCATCGGGGTGGGGACTGGCCGGGTGTTGAATGGACGGCAGTGCCACAAAAAAGCGACACCGGCCGGTCGTCGACGGGGCGTGGTCGCCCCGGAAGGAAGGCGGCGCGACGCGTCCTAGAAGGCGAAGTCGTTCGCGGCCGCGAAGGGACCGAGCACCGGAAGCGTCGCGTCGAAGAGCGGGCGGGCGCCATAGGCGTCGCCGGTCCGGACGAACAGCGTCGCCTTGGCGGCGCGCGGTTGCCCGATGACGCAGACGAGGCGTCCGCCCTCCTTCAGCTGTTCCAGGAGCGCCTGCGGCCGCACCTCGACGCGACCGTTGACGAGGATCCCGTCATACGGCCCGCTCGCCGGAGCACCGGCCTCCAGCGGGGCTTCGACGAGCTCGGTGCCCGCGAGACCGCCGAGGCGCTCACGCGCACCGGCCGCCAGGGTGGCGGAGGATTCGAGGGCGACCACCTCGGCACCGAGGTGGTGCAGGATTGCGGCCGCGTAGCCGTAGCCAGTGCCGACATCGAGCGCCTTGGCGCCTGCCTTGAGGTCCAGGGCCTGAATCATCCGGGCGAGCAGCATCGGGGCCGGCATCGCGCGAACATCGCCACCGCCGCCGTCGAGGGTCAGGGTCTGGTCGATATAGGCGAAGTCCTCGCGTCCGGGCGGGACGAACCGCTCGCGCGCCACGTCCTCGAACGCGTCGAGGACGGGGACGCTGTTCACGTCGAAGGTCCGCAACTGACAATCGACCATGAGGCGTCGCGCCTGCGCGTAATCGAGCATGAATGCGGTCTCTTCCTTCGACGGCGGTTCCGGCGTCCGGTCCGGACCCCCTCTCGTGGGAGGCCGTTCGGTGACGCGCGAAGCCCGCGGGTTGTCGGGGATGGGCGTTGAAAACGCAAGGTTCCGGCACGCCGGCGCGCGTTCGCCGGTCCCCGTGCGAGAATATCGGGGACAGCGACGGAAAGGGATGGGAAATGGGAAGGATTTGGAGGCCTCGCCCGGAATCGAACCGGGGTGCAAGGATTTGCAGTCCTCTGCGTAACCACTCCGCCACGAGGCCTTCCCGCTCTGCCCCGAACGAGCGGGGCGGCGCCCCCGGCCGGGCGGTCCGTCCGGGGTGAGCGGTCTCTAGCAGAGGGGTGGGCCGATCGGCAACGGTGTTTCGCCGGCCAATCCATGTTTCCCCGGTCCACCCATGTTGCCCCGGCCCACCCATGTTGCCCCGGCCCACCTATGGGAAGTCGCGCGGGCGGGCCGATGTGGTGAATCCGGCCCTTCCAAGCCGGCGCTCGCGATCCGGTCCGGCCGAGGCGGGTGGCGCTCGGGAAATGCGACGGATTTGTCAAACGCCGGTCCCCGGGGCCTTGCGTCCGGCGGCGGCCCTGTGTAGAGACCCGATCGCGGTCCCCGATAGCTCAGTTGGTAGAGCAAGCGACTGTTAATCGCTTTGTCGCAGGTTCGAGTCCTGCTCGGGGAGCCAAATTCTTCTCTCGATCTTGCGCTGTGCCTTCGTGGTGCAAGGTTAGGATCATGGTCCTTCGGACCTTCGTTTCATCCTGGGTCGGCGCAATCCTTGGCGCGATCCAGGTGGTCATGCCGCTCTCTTGCGCATCCCATCGGGTTCGCGCGGAGCCGTGGCGGTGATCCCCGATAGCTCAGTTGGTAGAGCAAGCGACTGTTAATCGCTTTGTCGCAGGTTCGAGTCCTGCTCGGGGAGCCAATCCTTCGTCCATGCCGGGTGTCTCGGGCCAAGTGCCTGGGGGCGCCGAGTGCCGAGACTGACACACCCCGCCATCCCCATGCTCGCCTGCCCGGCCGGGCCGCCCGAAATGGCCCCTCCGGGGTTCCGCCGTGACGCGGAGCCGGGCTGCGTGCGGCTGTGTCCTGCCACCCATCATGCCAATCCATCGATGATCTCATGAAAAACGCCGCAGACCCTGGGGTCCGCGGCGTCGAAGGATGTGGGTGGCGATGTCGGTCGGTTGGACCTACCGGTCGCCGGCTCCCGAAAGGAGCTTCTCGATCTGCTCCATGCCGTTGCCGTAGGCCTTGGCCTCGGTGGGCAGGCTGCGGTCGGACCGCTGCACCAGCTTGCCGTTCTTGCGAATGGCCCATTGGTAAGGAGCACCTTCCGCCTTCGGCGGCACGATCTCGAGGGTGTAGGGATGGGTGTTGATGGTTGTCTCGCTCATCCGCGCACTATGCCATGCGGGAGCGCCGGTCGCCAGACACCGGAGCGTTCAAGAAATCGATAAACGGCCCTTCGGTGCATTTTCTCACGCTGAGACAGGCGTTTTCACCCGCCCCGGCCATGCACGGCGCGGGTTCTGCGACCGCGCTCCCAGGTGATTCGCGGTCGGTCGGGCGTGATCGTCTCCCGGAAGGTCGATCCCGGCGGATGCGGTCTTCAGTCGGACGGGGGCTGTTCGGCCGACGATCGCACGTCGGTGATTCGGGCGTCGTCGGACGTCCGTGCGGCCAAGGCCCGGGCACGCCAGGCGTCGCGCTCGGCCAGAGCTTCGGCCAGGGCGGCCTCCGCCCTGTCGGCCCGGGTCGTCTCCAGCTTGGCCAGGGCCTGTGCCCGTTCGCGCGCCCGGGTCTCGGCCGCCATCTGGACCTTGAGGTCCCTCGGCGTTCCCATGATCTGTTCCTCGATGCCGGCGCCGGCCCGGGGGGCCGGCGCCGCGGGACCTTACTGGGCCACTTCGTTACCGGCGTAGTTGATGGAACCGTCGGCGCCCTTCTTCCAGACGTACATGACGTAGTCCGGCCGGGTGATGTCGCCCTTCTTGTCGTAGGCGATGTCGCCGATCACCGTGTCGAACGGCTTGCCCTGGTGCAGGACGGCCGCGACCTTCTGGCCGTCGGAGGATTTCGCGATCTCCATGGCCTGCTTCAGGATCTGGACGGCGGCGTAGGAGTAGAGGGTGTAGCCCTCGGGATCGAAGTTGATCGCCTTGAAGGCGTCCACGGTCGCCTTGGATTTCGGGTTCTTGCGAGCGTCGGGCGAGAACGTCATCAGGGTGCCGTCGGAGCCGGGGCCGCCGACCTGCGCGAACTCGCGGTCTGCGATGCCGTCGCCCCCCATGAGCGGGGCGGCGAGGCCCTGGTCGCGCATCTGGCGGATCAGCAGGCCGGCCTCGGTGTAGAGGCCGCCGAAATAGATCACGTCGATGCCCGCCTGCTTGAGCTTCGACACGAGGGACGAGAAGTCCTTCTCGCCGGGGTTGATGCCCTCGAAGATCACGTTGGTGCCGCCCTTGGCCTTCAACGCCTTCAGGGTCTCGTCGGCGAGGCCCCGGCCGTAGGGCGTCTTGTCGTGCACGAACGCGATCTTCTTGCCCTTGAACTTGTCCGCGAGGTAGGCGCCCGCCACCGCGCCCTGCTGGTCGTCGCGGCCGCAGGTGCGGAACGTGTTCCAATTGCCACGCTCGGTGTACTTGATCGCCGTCGAGGCCGGGCTGATCTCGATGATGCCGGATTCGGCGAGCACGTCCGAGACCGGGATCGAGACGCCGGAATTGAACGCGCCGACCACGGCCTTCACGCCCTCGGAGGCGAACTTGTTGGCCACCGACACGCCCTGCTTCGGATCGGAGGCGTCGTCGCCCACCGTCATCACGAGCTTCTCGCCGTTGACGCCGCCGGCCTTGTTGATGTCGGCGATGGCCTGTTGCGCCCCGGTCTTGATCTGCGCGCCGAAGGCGGCGTTCGGCCCGGTGACGGGGACGACCACGCCGATCTTGATCTCCGCATGCGCCGCCGTCGCCGCGACCATCAGGCCCAGAGCGACGCCCACTGACAACACTGACTTCATGCTGGTTTCCCCTCTCGAAGCGTCGTACCGCCCGGCATCCCGTGACGGCACGATCGCGTGGAATTCAGGTCACGGCGCGGCCGGCCGGTCGCGCCAGCTCAACGGGCCGGTGCGCTCGTAGAGCCAGGCGTATTGCCGGGTCATCTGACCCGCGCGGGTGAAGCGATAGGCGAAGGCCCCGACGGCGAGCGCGAACACGGCATCGACGGCGTAGGCCGGCGCGGACAGGAGCGTCCCCTCGAACAGGGCGTAATGCAGGAACCGCGTCACGGCCGCGATCAACAGGAGCGCGAGGGCGCAGTGCCAGAACGGGCGCCAGCCGCGTGCCATGCCACTCCCGGTCATCCAGGCGGCCGAGCCCCCCATCGCCACGGTGACGAGGAGGAAGATGCCCAATGTCGCGCCGGTCAGCGCGAAGGTCTCCGGCATCAATGCTGTCCCCCTTCGAGGTAGGCGGCCTTCACCTGAGGATCGTCGAGGAGCGCTTGGCCCGTCCCGCTCATGGTGACGGTGCCCGTGACCATGACGTAGCCGCGATGCGCCAGCTTGAGCGCATGGTAGGCGTTCTGTTCGACGATGAACACGGTCAGACCCTCCGTGCGGTTCAGTTCGCGCACGGTGGAGAAGATCTGCTTGACCACCAGGGGGGCGAGGCCGAGCGACGGCTCGTCGAGCATGAGCAGGCGCGGCCGGCTCATGAGGGCGCGGGCGATGGCGAGCATCTGCTGCTCGCCGCCCGACATGGTGCCGCCGCGCTGGTCGATGCGCTCCTTCAGCCGCGGGAACAGGGTGCACATTCGCTCGAGATCTTCCGCGAAATGCTTTCCGCCGTTGACGGCCGCGCCCATCTGCAGGTTCTCGCGGACCGTCATGCGCGAGAAGATGCGCCGGCCCTCCGGCGACTGGGCGAGGTTGAGGCGCGCGATCTCGTGGGTCGGCAGCTTCGTGATGTCCTGACCCGCGAAGGTGATGGTGCCCTCGCGCGCCTGGGGCTGGCCGAAGATCGTCATCATCAGGGTGGATTTGCCGGCCCCGTTGGCGCCGATGAGGGCGACGATCTCACCCTCGTTCACGTCGATGTCGACGCCTTTCAGGGCGCGGATGCTGCCGTAATAGGCCGACACGCCGCGCACGCTGAGCAGCGGCGCCTTCGCTTCCGCCGCCTGGGCGCGGGTCTCGTCCACGAGGACGTTGATGCCGGCGACGCTCATGCATGGGTTCCTGCAAGGCCGACTTCCGCCTCGACGGCGGCGACTTCCTCGTCGTCGACGCCGAGATAGGCGGCGATGACCCGCGTGTCGTTGCGTATCGCGTCGGGCGTGCCGTCGGCGATCTTGATGCCGTAATCGAGCACCACGATCCGGTCGGAGATCTGCATCACCACCGACATGTCGTGCTCGATGAGGAGTACCGAAGTGCCGAACTCGTCGCGGATGAGGCGCAGCAGAGTGTTGAGGTCCGCCGATTCCCGCGGGTTCAGGCCGGCGGCCGGCTCGTCGAGGCAGAGCAGGACCGGGTCCGTGCACATGGCCCGGGCGATCTCGAGGCGGCGCTGATCGCCGTAGGGCAGGTCGCCGGCCGGCTCGTCGGCCCGGCGGGTGAGGCCGATGCGTTCGATCCAGGCAGCGGCCTTCGCGATCGCTTCCTCTTGCGCCCTGCGGTAGCTCGGCAGGCCGAGGATGCCCGCCAGGCTGAAAGCGGAGGCCTTCATCAGGGGCTTGTGCATGGCGACCAGCAGGTTCTCCAGCACGGTCATCTGCGGGAACAGGCGGATGTTCTGGAAGGTGCGGGCGACGCGGGCCAAGCGGTTGACGTCGTGGCCGGGCAGGCGTTCCAGCAGGTAGGTCTCGCCGCCCGCCTGCCGCAGGCGGATCATGCCCTCGGTCGGCTTGTAGAAGCCGGTGATGCAGTTGAAGACCGTGGTCTTGCCGGCGCCGTTGGGGCCGATCAGCGCCGTGATGTCGCCGCGCCCGACCTTGAACGAGACGTCGCCGACGGCGGTAAGGCCGCCGAAGCGCATGGTGAGGTGATCGACCACGAGGATCGGATCGGCCGGGCCCCCGGGAACGGCGGCCGGGGGCTCGTCCTTCAGGGTGGCGAGGCGGGTGAGACCGGTGGCGTCGCTCATCGGGCGCGAGCTCCCAGGCGCACGGAGGGCGTGCGCTCGGAGATGAGGCCGCGCGGACGCCAGACCATCATCGCCACCATGGCGAGGCCGAACAGCAGCAGGCGGTACTCGTTGGGGTCGAAGCCCTCGCCGAACACCGCCTTGAGGAAGCCGAGGTTGCGCAGCAATTCGGGCGCCCCCACCATGGCGATGGCGGCGACGGCCACCCCGAGCTGGCTGCCCATGCCGCCGAGCACGACGATGGCGAGGATGATGGCGCTCTCGAGGAAGTTGAAGCTTTCCGGCGAGACGAACCCCTGCCGCACGGCGAAGAACGAGCCGGCGAACCCGGCGAACATGGCGCCGAGCGCGAAGGCCGAGAGCTTGGTGATGGTGGTGTCGATGCCGAGCGACCGGCAGGCGATCTCGTCCTCGCGGAGCGCCTCCCAGGCGCGGCCGAGCGGCAGCCGGCGCATCCGCAGGGTGACGAGGTTGGTGACGAGCGCGAGCACGAGGATGAGGTAATAGAGGAAGACCACCCGGTGCATCGGGTTGAAGGCGAGGCCGAAGACGTTGGCGAACCCGCCCTCCCCGGCCGTGAACGGAATCCCGAAGAAGCTCGCCCGCGGGATCGACGACAGGCCGGCGGACCCGCCCGAGAAGTCGACCCAGTTGATGAGCACGAGGCGGATGATCTCCCCGAAGGCCAGGGTGACGATGGCGAGGTAATCGCCGCGCAGGCGCAGGACGGGAAAGCCCAGCAGCACGCCGAAACCCGCCGCGAACAGTCCGGCCAGCGGCAGGCAGACCCAGAACGACAGGCCGAACACCGTCGAGAGCAGGGCATAGGAATAGGCACCGACGGCGTAGAAGGCGACGTAGCCGAGGTCGAGGAGGCCGGCGAGGCCCACCACGATGTTGAGGCCCCAGCCGAGCATCACGTAGGTGAGGATGAGGATGCCGAGATCGATCCAGTAGCGCCCCTCCGACAGGCCGCCCGACCCGAGGGCGGCGAGCAGCGGCAGGGTGAGGGCGACCACGAGGGTGAGGGGCCCGATGATCCGGCCGGGACGTGCGACGCGGGCGGGGGCCGTCGACTCCGCCTCCGCCAGGGTCCGGATATCGCGGCGGCGCGAGACCTCGCCGAGCACGAGGCGCTGGGCGAGCCGCAGGACGAACACCGCCGCGCACAGGCCGGCGACGAGGCCCCAGCGGCCGGTGAGTTCGAGGCCGGTGCCCTGGCCGAGATCCGTGCGGTAGGCCACCACCGGGATGGCGAGGCCCAGGGTCACCAGGGCAAAGAGCGCGGCATCCTTGATCATTTCGGGCAAGGCGGCGCCGGAGCGGCGCGCCACGGTCGGGGCCACCCGGCCGATCGTCGTACCTTGAGCCACCTAGACCTTCTCCACTTCGGGGCGCCCGAGGATGCCGGACGGCTTGAAGATGAGCACCACGATCAGGATCAGGAACGCGGCGACGTCCTTGTACTCGATGGAGAAGTAGGCCGACCAGAACGTCTCGATGAGGCCGATGATCAGGCCGCCGAGGACGGCGCCCGGCAGGGAGCCGATGCCGCCGAGCACGGCCGCCGTGAACGCCTTCACGCCGGGCACGAACCCGTCCGAGAACGAGACCACGCCGTAATACAGGAGGTAGAGGGTGCCGGCGACGGCGGCGAGTGCGGCGCCGAGCACGAAGGTCAGCGAGATGGTGCGGTCGACGTTGATGCCGAGCAGGGCCGCCATGCGCCGGTCCTGCTCGCAGGCGCGCTGGGCCCGGCCGAAGGAGGTGCGCTGGACGAGGTACCAGAAGCCGGCGAGCAGGAGCGCCGTCGTCGTCATGATGATCGCCTGCTTGTAGGACAGGGTCACGGTGTACTGCGCGTTCTCGTAGAGGACGATCACGTCGCGCACGAGGGGCGGCACCGGCTTGTTGCGGGCGCCCTGCACCACCTGGACGAAGTTCGACAGGAAGATCGACACGCCGATGGCGGAGATCAGCGGCGCCAGGCGGAACGAGCCGCGCAACGGTCTGTAGGCCGCCCGCTCGATGGCCCAGCCCCACAGGGCGGTCAGCACCATGGCGAGGATCAGCACGATCAGGAAGACGAGGGCGACGGAGGTCAGCCCGAGCCAGGTCGTGAGGATGAGGAAGAAGATCAGCGCGATGAAGGACGACAGCATGAACACGTCGCCATGGGCGAAGTTCACCATGCCGATGATGCCGAACACCATGGTGTAGCCGAGCGCGATCAGACCGTAGATCGACCCGAGGGTCAGCCCGTTGATGAACTGCTGGGCGAAGAATTCCATGGGCGCCTTTTCCAGAACCGGGCGCCATCGCGGGACCGATCAGCTTGAGCGGACAGGCCTCGCGAATGACGTGCCAGCTTGGCATGTTCCGAACGGGGGGCAACGGTCAATCCTCGGTGCCCATCCTCCGTGCACGGTCGCCGGCTCCTGAAACACGAACGGCCCGGCACAGGGGTGCCGGGCCGTCCTCGCAGTGAGACGCGAGAGCCGCTCGCGGTGGAGGCTTACTTCAAGAGGGAGACCAGGGCCTTGCCGGCCGGGGTCTTTAGTTCCTTGGCGTCGAGGGTGCCGTCGTTGTCCGGATCGGCGGCCTTGAAGCGGGCTTCCACGAGGGCGAGGTACTCGGTCTTGTCGAGGGTGCCGTCGCTGTCCGGATCGGCGGCCGTCAGGGCCTTCTTGCTGACGCGGCCCTTGAGCTCCTTGGCGTCGAGGGTGCCGTCCTTGTCGGCTTCCAGCTTGTCGAACCGCGCGGCGGCCACGGCCTGGACTTCCTTAAGATCGACCGTGCCGTCGTTGTCGGTGTCGACCATCGAGAGCACCTTCTGCGCGCTCGGCTCCTTCGCCGAGGCCGGCAACGTCAGGGGGAGCGTGAGCGCCACGGCGCCGAGGGCGGCGGTCAGACGGAACAGTTTGGACATGGAAGAACCTCTCTCGGGCAATCGCCATTGCCACTTCATCACGGGCGAACGGTCGAAAATCTATTTCATGCCGCAGTGCAATATTTCAACCCCCGCCCCGGGGTGAACCGGTAGAATCCTGCCGGTTCGGCGACCCTCGGGACAGGCGGCGCGGTGGGCCGCCCGTCCCGCGCCCGGTCAGTCGCGGGGTTTCGGAGCGGGACCGGCCGGTACCGGCATCGCCGCGAGCTTGTCGAGCATCTGCAGGGCAATCTCGGCGCAGGCCTTCATCGGTTCGTCGGCGGCGCATTTCACGTCGAGGGCGGTGTCGCCCCGCTCCAGGCGGAACTGCGCGGCCTTCGGCGGCGGAGGCGGGGCGTCGGGGCCGCCACGGGGGCCGCGCGGGCCGCCATGGGGCGGTGGAGGCGGCGGCGCGCCGGCTTCGGGACCGGTTTTCGGACCACCGGGCGGCGGCGGGGCGGGCTGGGCCACGGCGGCGGACGCGCACAGAATCGCGGCCGCGCTCAGCAAGGCGAGGGTCTTGGTCATGGGTGGAACTCTCGGTGAGGGTGCCCGTGAGGCACCGAGGCTAGGAACGCGGATCGGAAGGCCGGGGTTCAGAAGACGCGCTTCTCGCGCACCTGACCGTCGAAGCCGACATGGAGGTGGCGCTCGCGGCCATCCGCGCCCTTGGCCGCGACGTCGAGGTGGCGTGGCCCCCGGCCGGTGACGCGGATGTCGGAATAGCCGGCGGCCTCCACCTGGGCCGTCAGGGCGGGCACGTCGGCCTTCGGGCCGAGGCCCACCTTGTCCTTGGCCCAGTCGAGGGTGCCGGGGGGCAGGCCGCCGGCGGGGCCGACCACGACCTTGGTGCCGTCGGCGCGGGTGATCAGCGCGGCATGGAGGAAGCCGTTCTCGAACCGGCCCTGGACGGTGACGGCCTCGCCGGTCGTCACCAGGGTGCCGCCCTCGCCGCGCTTGCCCGTCTCCACCAGGGCTTTGCCGGTGCCGTCCTGCACCACGAACTTGTTTCCGTAGATCTCGGCGACCGTCCCCTTCGCGGCGATGGCGGCCGAGGGCTTCAGGGCCGCGACCGCGACGGGCTCCACCGGCGTGAGGGTCGCGGTGTTGTTCTGCGCCAGCGACAGGCCGACGGCGCCGAAGGCGAGGGGGGCGGCGATGGCGCCGGCCACGAGGGTACGCTTCCTGGAACGCTTGGCCTTCTTCGGGGTCAGGTCGGTGGCGGTCCGGTCGATGGTGTCGGTATTCATGGTGTCGGTGTTCCTGTCGGCGTTGCCCTTTCGGGTTGACGCCGTTCTAGGGAAGCCCCGCCAATCCGATCTGAACCGCGCGGTTCAGCCCCGGTTAAACCCAACGGCGTAGCCCGCCCCTTCCCATCCGCCGCCGCCCACGGATTCTACGCCCGATGAAGATCCTGCTCGTGGAGGACGACGCGCCGCTGGCCGCCGAGATCGCTAAGGCGTTGCGGGCGGAGAACTTCGCCCTCGACCACGCCGTGAACGGCGAGGACGGCCAGCACCTCGGCGAGACCGAGACCTACGACGCCGTGGTGCTCGATCTCGGCCTGCCCAAGCGCGACGGGATCGGGGTGCTCCAGGCCTGGCGCGGGGCCGGCCGGACGGTCCCGGTACTCATCCTCACGGCGCGCGACGGCTGGAGCGACAAGGTGGCGGGCTTCAAGGCCGGCGCCGACGACTTCCTGGTCAAGCCGTTCCGGGTCGAGGAACTCGTGATCCGCCTGCGGGCGCTGGTGCGGCGCGCCACCGCGCACGGGGCGAACCGCGTCGTCTGCGGACCCCTGACATACGATTCGGGGCTCGGCACCTTCGAGCGCGACGGCCTGCCCCTGAAACTCACGGGCCTCGAATGGCGGGTGCTGTCCTGCCTGATGCTGCGCAAGGACGGGGTGGTGCCGCGCGGCCAGCTCATCGAGCGAGTCTATGACGGCGACGCCGACGTCGATTCGAACTCCGTCGAAGTCATCATCACCCGCCTGCGCCGCAAGATCGCCCCGGCCCGCATCGAGGGCGTGCGCGGCCACGGGTATCGCCTGATGCCGGGCGAGGCGGCCTGATGCCGCCGCCGCGCGAGTTGGAGCCCCCTGCCCCGCCCGCTCCGAAAGCCGAGGGCGCGGCCGGGCCGTTCCATCTCGGTTCGCTTCAGCGCCGGCTGCTCGCCGCCGCCCTGGTCCTCGTCACCGTCGCCCTCGTGGTGGCGGGCGTCGCCATCGGGCTCGTTCTGTACCGCTTCGTCCGGGGCCAGCTCGACAGCCGGCTCGACAGCCAGCTCGTCGCCCTCGCGGCCGGCCTGGAACGCGGCCCCGGCGACCGCTTGCGGCTCGCGCGCAACCTCGACGGGCCGCCCTTCGACCGGGACCGGGCCGGCTGGTACTGGCAGGTGCGCCAGGGCGGCACCGTCCTGCGCTCCGGCGCCCTGGAGGGCCGCGACCTCGCCGTCGAGGCGGGACGCCCCGAACGGGACGACACGCATCGGCCGCGCCCGGCCGACGGCACCGGCCCGTGGGGCGAGAGCCTGATCCTGCGCGTCCTCACCCTGCCGCCCGCGCCTGGCGTGCCGCCCGCGATCCTCGTGGCCTCGGCGCCGTCCGCCGCCCTGTGCGGCCCCTTGCGCGAGGCGGCCGGCGCCCTGGCGCTCATCCTGGGCCTCCTCGGTGTCGGTCTTCTGGCCGGAGCCCTCGCGCAGATCCGCCTCGGCCTCAGGCCCCTGGAGCGCCTCCGCCGCGACCTCGCGGAGGTTCGCGCCGGGGACCGCGCCCGCGTGCCGGGCAAGCAGCCGGCCGAGATCCGCCCCCTGGTGGCGGAGGTCAACGCGCTCCTCGACCAGAACGCGGTCAACCTCGAGCGCGCCCGCACCCATGTGGCCAACCTCGCCCACGGGTTGAAGACGCCGCTCGCGACCCTGTCCCTCGCCTTGTCCGACCGGTCCCGCGACCCCGACGGGACCCTGGCCAGCCTCGTCGGTTCGATGGATTCCCAGGTCCGACACCATCTGCGCCGCGCGCGTGCGGCGGCCCTCGGTGGAGCCACCCGCGCCCGCACGCCCCTCGCCGGACCCGTCGCGGATCTGCGCACCACCTTCGCGCGGCTCTATGCCGAGAAAGGGCTCGTCATCGACGTCACCCTTCCGGCCGGCGTGACCGACACGTCCAACGCGGCCGTCGCCTGCGACGCCCAGGACCTCGACGAGATGCTCGGCAACCTCATCGACAACGCCTGCCAATGGTGCCGCAGCTACGTGCGCGTTGGTGCGGTCAGCACCGCATCCGGCCTAGTGATCACCGTAGAGGATGATGGGCCGGGCCTCGCTGCCGAGGCCGCCGCCGAAGCGGTCCGGCCCGGGCGGCGCCTCGACGAGACCGTGCCGGGCAACGGCTTCGGCCTGTCCATCACCCAGGAATTGGCCGAACTCTACGGCGGCGGCCTCCGCCTCGACCGCTCGGCCCTCGGGGGACTCCGCGCGGCCCTGACCCTGCCGGTGTGACGCCCTCAGGCGAAGTGCTTCGAGAGCTTCAGCCCTTGCGCCTGATAGTTCGAACCGGCCCCGGCCCCGTAGAGGGTCGCCGGCACCTCGGCCATGCGCTCGTAGACGAGGCGGCCGACGATCTGGCCGTCCTCGAGCAGGAACGGCACGTCGCGCGAGCGGACCTCCAGCACGGCCCGGGCGCCGGCCCCGCCGGCCGCGGCAAAGCCGAAGCCCGGATCGAAGAAGCCGGCGTAATGCACCCGGAACTCGCCCACGAGGGGATCGAACGGCACCATCTCGGCGGCGTGGTCCGGCGGCACCTGCACGGATTCCTTCGAGGCCAGGATGTAGAACTGGCCCGGATCGAGGATCAGGGCGCCCGAGCCGTCGGCGGCCAGCGGCTCCCAGAACTCGGCCGTCCGGTGCGCGCCGGGTCTGTCGACATCGACGAGGCCGGTGTGGCGCTTGGCCCGGTAGCCGATGAGCCCGTCGAAGCCGGAGAGATCGATGGAGACGGCGATGCCGCCCTGGAACGACGGCTGGCCCGCATCGACCAGGGGCGTGTGGGCGTGAAGCGCCGCGAGCGCAGCGTCGGTGAGGCGCGGATCGCCCCGGCGGAAGCGGATCTGCGACAGGCGCGAGCCCGTGCGCACCTTGACCGGGAAGGTGCGTGGGGAGATCTCGGCGTAGAGCGGGCCGTGATAGCCGGCCTCGACCTGATCGAACGCCGTGCCCCGGTCGGTGATGACCCGGGTGAACACGTCGATGCGCCCCGTCGAACTCTTGGGATTGGCGCTGGCGGCGAGATCGGCCGGCAGGGCGAGGTGCTCCTGCAACTCGGCGATGTAGACGCACCCCGTTTCCAGCACGGCGCCCTGGGTCAGGTCCATCTCGTGCAGCACGAAGGCCTCGATGCAGGCCGCGACCGTGCGGGCGCCGGGCAGGAAGCTCGTGCGGACGCGAAACACCCGGGCGCCGAGGCGCAGATCGAGGCTCGCGGGCTGGATCTGGTCCGGGGCGTAGGACGTGTCCGGCCGGATCGCCCCGGCCTGCGTCAGGGCCGCGATCCCCTGCGCCGCCAGGATGCCGGTGCGCGCCTCTGTCTGCATCACGTCCGGCCCTTCGCTTCGCCCGCACTCGATCGGGCGCCTCGTGTCGATGAGGATCGCCGAATTCGCGGCAGTGTCGCGGCGACGGCCTAAGGCCGCGTTAAGCTTCCGGCTCCTCGGGCGTCGCGAGCACGATCTGCGCGAGCACGATCCGCGCGAGGGCGAGGCGGGCGAGAGCCCCCATGGTGACGAGGCCGGCCAGCGCGCTCGCCAGGACGGGAAAGCCCGCCGGCCAGACGATCAGGCCGAAGCCGAACAGCACCGCGCCGAGGCCCGCGCCCGGCCCGACGGCGAGCACCACCGAGGGCATGCCCACCATGCGGGGCGACGGCCCGGTCCGCCGCGCGACCCGGGCGCCGGCCATCCGCGACAGCCCGTCGAGGGCGAGGGCGGCAACGAGCGCCGCGGCGGCCCAGGTGTTGGCATCCGGGGCGTGCCACGCGAAGGCGGCGGCGAGCCCGGCCATGGCGAGGCTGGCGAGAAGCCCCCGCGTCGGGGTTCCCCCCGGAAGCGGCGGAGAACCCCGCGAAACCGTCTCGTCGACCACGCAGGCTGGTCCTCATTTTTCCGCGGGTGTCCCCGCATTCACCACGATTGACGCGGTTTTCGCCGGGCCGTACCACGACGCCCTGAGCTTGTCGCGATCCTGGGTCGCGCCCGGGTCAGGCCCGGCCACGGAGGCGTTGAAGGCGATGTACAAGGCTCAGACGCGTGGGATCAGCGTGACGGTGATGCCCCGCTTCGTCGAGGAGGAATCCTCGCCGGACGAAAGCCGCTACTTCTTCGCCTACACCGTGGAGATCGTGAACAACGGCTCCGAGCAGGTGCAACTGCGCTCGCGCCACTGGCGGATCGTCGACGGGCGCGGCTCGACCCAGGAGGTGCGGGGCGCCGGCGTCGTCGGCAAGCAGCCCGTGCTCGAACCGGGCGAGTCGTTCAGCTACACCAGCGGCTGCCCGCTCTCCACGCCCGACGGCCTCATGGCCGGCAGCTACACCATGGCGACGAATGCCGGCGAGAGCTTCGAGGCCGAGATCCCCGCCTTCTCCCTCGACTCGCCCCACGTCCGCCGCAGCGTCCATTAAGCTCATGTCCGGCCCGCGCCCCGAGACCCTCGACCTGCTGGCGCGGCTCGTGGCCTTCGACACCGAGAGTTCGAAGTCGAACCTCGCGCTCATCGACTTCGTCTGCGGCTACCTTGCCGATCTCGGCGTCCCGCACGTGCGCATTCCCGACGCGACCGGCAGCAAGGCTGCGGTCTTCGCCACCATCGGCCCGATGATCGACGGGGGCGTCGTGCTCTCGGGGCACACCGACGTGGTGCCGGTGACGGGGCAGGCCTGGACCACGGACCCGTTCACCCTGCGCATCGCCGACGGGCGCGCCTATGGGCGCGGCGCCGTCGACATGAAGGGGTTCTGCGCCCTCGCCCTCGCGGCGATCCCGGACTTCCTCGCCGCCGATCTGGCGCGCCCGATCCACATCCTCCTGTCCTACGACGAGGAGACCACCTGCCTCGGCGTCGCCGACACCATCGTGCGCTTCGGCGCCGACCTGCCGCGCCCCGGCGCCGTCATCGTCGGCGAGCCCACCGACCTCGAGGTCGCCGACGCCCACAAGAGCATCGTCACCTATATGACCACGGTGCACGGCCACGAAGCGCATTCGGCCAAGCCGATGCTCGGCGCCAACGCCGTGATGGCGGCGGCCGACCTCGTCTCCGAATTGAACCGCATCGCCGATGCGATGATCGCGCGCGGCGACGCGTCGGGCCGGTTCGATCCGCCCGCCACCACCGTGCATGTGGGCACCATCGCGGGGGGTACGGCGCGCAACATCCTGCCGAAGCTCTGCACCTTCCACTGGGAGTTCCGGGGCCTGCCCGACCTCGACATGAGCGAGATCCCGGCCCTGTTCCAGGCGAAGGTGGACAGCGTGCTGAGGGAGCGGCTCAACCGCTACGGCGATTACGGGCACATCGAGACCCTGGAGGAGGTGGCGGTGCCCGGGCTCGCACCCGAGCCCGGCTCGGCGGCCGAGCACCTCGCCCTGCGGGTGGCGGGGCGCAACCACACGGTCTCGGTGCCCTACGCCACGGAGGCCGGACGGTTCCAGGTGGCGGGTATCCCGACCGTGGTGTGCGGCCCCGGCTCCATCGACCAGGCCCATCAGCCCGACGAGTACATCACCCTCGCGGCCCTGGAGGCCGGCGAGGCGTTCATGCGCCGCCTGATCGACGAATGCCGCGTCCCATGAGAACCGTCACGGCCCGCACCATCGCCGCCGACGGCCCGGTCAAGCTCCGCCCGCTGGAGCGCGAGGATCTGATGTTTGTGCATCAGCTCAACAACAACGACAGCATCATGCGCTACTGGTTCGAGGAGGCCTACGAGTCCTTCGCCGAGTTGGCGCAGCTCTACGAGCGCAATATCCACAACCAGACCGAGCGGCGCTTCATCATCGCCAATGCCGACGGCGAGCCCGCCGGTCTCGTGGAGCTCGTGGAGATCAACCACCTCCACCGGCGCTGCGAGTTCCAGATCGCGATCCACCCGATGTTCCAGGGCCAGGGCTACGCCCCCCGCGCTACCCGCATCGCCATGGACTACGCCTTCAGCGTGCTCAACATCCACAAGCTCTACCTGCACGTGGACAAGGACAACGCCCGGGCCGTGCGCATCTACGAGCGCTGCGGCTTCGTCCCCGAAGGCATTCTCAAGGACGAGTTCTTCGTCAACGGCAAGTACCGCGACGCCGTGCGGATGTGCCTGTTCCAGCCGGAATATCTGGCGCGCCGGGGCAGCGGCGAGATCGCCGAGCCCGTGTTGAAGGCCTGACGGCGCCGCCAAGGGATATGCGTATGATCGTCGTCTCGCTCACCTACGTCAAAAGCACCGAGGAGGCCGACCGCCACATGGCGGACCATCTGGCGTGGGTGAAGCGGGGCTATGCCGAGCACGGCTTCCTCGCCTCCGGCCGCAAGGTGCCGCGCACCGGCGGGGTAATCCTCGCCCGCGGCCCACGCGCGGAGATCGAGGCCTTCATCGAGACCGATCCTTTCCGCCAGCACGGCATCGCCGACTTCGAGATCACCGAGATCGACGTGACCACGGCGATCGAGGGACTGGAGGCCTTGAAAGGCTGAGCCCAGTCCTCGGTTCTCATACGGTTTCCGGCTGATCAGTTCGGTGACGCGGTATAATGCGGGTTCCCTCTCCTTCCAGGAGAGGGAACCCGTCGCGCCCGCTCGATCCGAAGTGATCAGGCGGACACCGTATTAGTCGGCCGCGACCTGCGCCTCCACCTCGGCCGGATCGAGGTCGTAGCGTCGCGAGCAGAACTCGCAGGTGATGCCGATGCGGCCGTCGTCGGCGACCATGTCCCGGCGCTCCTGGGGCGAGAACGACACGATCATCGCCATGACCCGCTCGGGCGAACACCGGCATTGTTCGCGCACCCCCTGCGCCTCGAACACCCGCACGCCGCGCTCGTGGAACAGGCGGTAGAGCAGGGTCTCGGACGACACCGCCGGATCGACGAGCTCGTGGTCCTCGATGGTCGAGACGAGGCTGCGGGCCTCGACCCAGGCGTCGTCCTCGGGGACGCCCTGGGCGTCGAAATGGGCGTGGCCCTCCGGGATGTCGCCGGGGGGCAGGTCGGCGAGCCGCGCCCGGTCGATGGATTGCGGCAGGAACTGCACAAGGAGGCCACCCGCCCGGTAGGTGGTGGTCCCGTTCGCGTATTCCTCCGCCACGGCGAGGCGGACCTGGGTCGGGATCTGCTCGGATTGACGGAAATACTGGTGGGCCGCCTCCTCCAGGCTCTGACCCTCCAGGGCGACGACGCCCTGGTAGCGGCTGTTCTGCGGCCCCTGGTCGATGGTCATGGCGAGGTGCCCCTGCCCGATCAGGTCGTGACTTTTCAACGGGGAGCTTCCCAGGGCCTGGACACGGCCGGCATCGAAGCGCGCCGTGGCCCGCAGCCGGTCGGGGGCCTCGAAATCGACGACGATCATCTCGACGGGGCCGTCGGTCTTGGTCTGGAGCTGGAACCGGCCCTCGAACTTCAGGGACGAGCCAAGGAGAACGGTGAGGGCCGCCGCCTCGCCGAGCAACCGCGCCACGGGGTCCGGGTAGCCGTGCCGGCGCAGGATGGTGTCGACGGACGGACCGAGGCGCACCACCCGGCCGCGCACGTCCAGCCCCTCGACGGCGAAGGGCAGCACCACGTCGTCGTCCCCCTCGATGGCGAGGGCCGGGGCGACGGGGTCGGGTCCGGCGGGGCGTTCGTATCCGGCAGTCATGGCATCTCCCTTCGGGGGCGGGCGAACGTGGGCCGTCCGAAGCGCCGAGCGGGGCGTTGCCTCGGCACTCGGCGCTCCAGCCCCTCCGTCGTCCGGCTCGAGCCGTTCATATAGGACGCGACCGCCGCTCGCGCGACGGGGGACACGATGCCTCGGGGCGCCCCGTCAGAGGGCGTGCAGGCACCAGGCCAGGATGCCCTTCTGGGCATGCAGGCGGTTCTCGGCCTCGTCGAAGATCACCGATTGCGGGCCGTCGATGACCTCGGCCGTGACCTCCTCGCCGCGATGGGCCGGCAGGCAGTGCATGAACAGCGCGTCCTTGGCCGCCGCCGCCATGAGCTTGGCGTTCACCTGATAAGGCGAGAGCAGGTTGTGGCGGTGGTGGTCGTCCTCGTCGCCCATGGAGACCCAGCAATCGGTCACCACGGCGTCGGCGCCGTCGACGGCCGCGTAGGCGTCGGTGGTGCAGTTGACGGCGGCGCCCTGCGCGCGGGCCCAGTCGAGGAGCGGCTGCGGCGTCGAGAGCTCCGGCGGGGCGGCGACGTTCAGGGTGAAGTCGAACCGCGCGGCGGCGTGCACCCAGCTCGCCAGCACGTTGTTGGCGTCGCCCGACCACGCGACGGTGCGGCCCTTGATCGGCCCGCGATGCTCCTCGAAGGTAAGCACGTCGGCCATGATCTGGCAGGGATGCGAGACCTTGGTGAGCGCGTTGATCACCGGCACCTCGGCGTGCTCGGCCAGTTCCAGCATCAGGTCGTGGTCGAGGATGCGGATCATGATCGCGTCGACGTAGCGCGACAGCACCCGGGCGGTGTCGCCCACGGTCTCGCCCCGGCCGAGCTGCATCTCGCCGCCCGTCAGCATCAGGGTCTCGCCCCCGAGTTCGCGCATGCCGACATCGAACGAGACCCGCGTGCGGGTGGACGGCCGGTCGAACACCATCGCGAGGGTCTTGCCGATCAGTGGCCGTTCGGCCGCGATCTCGCCCTTGCGCCGACGACCCTTGATGGCGGCCGCGGCGTCCAGCACCGTGCGCAGCTGCTGCGCCGAGAAGTCCTTGAGGTCGAGGAAGTGGCGCGGGCCGGGCCCGGTCCCGTTGAGGGTGGTGGTCATGGATCCGTTCTTCGTCTGACGGTTCGTCGTGGGACCGGCCATCACGCGGCCGCCCCCTGTGCCGGGGTCTTGAGTGCGGTGGCCGTCGCGTCGAGGCGCGCCACGGCCTCCGTCACGTCGGCATCGGTGATGATGAGCGGCGGCAGCAGGCGCACGACGTTGTCGCCCGCCGGGATGACGAGGAGGTGCATGTCCCGTGCCGTCGCGGCGAATTCGGTGTTGGGCACGCCGAGCTTGAGCCCGAGCATTAGCCCGTCGCCGCGGATCTCCTGGATCACCCCGGGGTGGCGGTCCTGCAGGGCGGCCAGACGCTGCTTGAGCAGCAGGCCCACCTGTCCGACCCGGTCGAGGAAGCCGTCGGCCAGCACCACGTCGAGGACGGCGTTGCCCACCGCCATGGCCAGCGGGTTGCCGCCGAAGGTGGTGCCGTGGGTGCCGGCGGTCATGCCGCGCGCGGCCTTGGCCGTGGCGAGGCAGACACCCAGCGGGAAGCCGCCGCCGATGCCCTTGGCGGCGCTCATGATGTCGGGCGTCACGCCGGACCATTCGTGCGCGAACAGCCGGCCCGTGCGACCGACCCCGGTCTGGACCTCGTCCATGATCAGGAGGAGGCCATGCGCGTCGCACAGGGCGCGCAGGGCGCGCAGGTGCTCGTGCGGAATCACCCTGACGCCGCCCTCGCCCTGGATCGGCTCGATCATCAGGGCGGCGGTCTCCGGGCCGATGGCGGCCTCCAGCGCCGCGAGATCCCCCGTCGGAACCTGATCGAATCCGTCTACCTTCGGGCCGAAGCCCTCGATGTACTTGGCCTGGCCGCCGGCCGCGATGGTGGCGAGCGTCCGCCCGTGGAACGCGCCCTCGAAGGTGATGATCCGGAACCGCTCGGGGTGGCCGCCGACCGCATGGTACTTGCGCGCCATCTTGATGGCGGCCTCGTTGGCCTCGGCGCCCGAATTGGCGAAGAACGCCACGTCGGCGAAGGTCGCGTCCACGAGGCGCCGGCCCAGCCGCTCGCCGTCGGGAATCTCGAACAGGTTCGAGGTGTGCCAGAGCTTTTGCGCCTGGGTGGTCAGGGCGTCCACGAGGTGGGGATGGGCGTGGCCGAGGGCGTTCACCGCGATCCCGGCGCCGAAATCGAGGTATCGCTCGCCGTCGCGCGCCACGAGCCAGGCGCCCTCGCCACGCTCGAAGGCGATGGGGGCGCGGGCATAGGTCGGCAGAAGAGCGGATGTCACGATCCCGACTCCGTGTCTCGCGGCGTCCGAAGGCGACCGCACCAAATGAAAGTGCCGCCTCGGCAAGGGGGCGGCACGCGCGCGATTACTAGAGAAAAGCCCAATTCTGTCAATGACGGGAGGGGTTCACACCTCCGACATGACGGCCCGCTACGCCGTTCGCGGAGGTGCCTTGCGTGCCACGCGCGGACATGGTCAGAGCCCCTCGGAACGGTTTCTCAGGAGATGCGACGCGCATGAGCACGGCCAAGGAACGCCTGGAGGCCATGGGCCTCACCCTGCCGAAGGCGGCGGCCCCCGTGGCGAACTACGTGCCGTTCGTCCGCACCGGCAACCTCGTGGTGATCTCGGGGCAGATCTGCTTCGGGCCCGACGGTAAGCTCGACCCGGCCCATCTCGGCAAGCTCGGCGCCGAGGTCTCGGTTGAGAACGGCATCGCGGCCGCGCGCCTGTGCGCCATCAACGTCCTGGCCCAGGTTCAGGCGGCCGTGGGCGACCTCGACCACGGCGTGGTGCAATGCGTGCGGCTCGGCGGCTTCATCAACGCGGTGCCGAGCTTTTCCGGCCTCGCCGGCATCATGAACGGCGCCTCCGATCTCATGGTCGAGGTGCTGGGCGACCGGGGCCGCCACGCCCGCGCCACCGTGGGCGTGGCCGAACTCCCCCTCGACGCGGCCGTCGAGGTCGAGGCGATGTTCGAGGTCAAGTGAGCGTTTGAGTTGAGCGTCAACGCACCGGCCTGGCTCACCGCCCGGCCCATCGCCCATCGCGGCCTGCACGACCGGGGGGCCGGTGTGCCGGAGAACACGATCGCGGCGGCGAGCGCCGCGATTCACGGCGGCTACGCCATCGAGTGCGACGTGCAGCGCAGCGCCGACGGCGAGGCGATGGTTTTTCACGATGCCGGGCTCGGCCGCCTGACCGGGATTCCGGACCCGGTTGCGAGCCTGTCGGCCGCGGCTTTGCGCGATCTCGCGGTCGCCGGCTCGTCCGAGCGCATCCCGACCCTGCCCGACTTCCTCGCCGCCATCGCCGGGCGTACGCCCCTCGTGATCGAGGTGAAGTCGCGCTACGACGGCGACCTGCGCCTCCTCGAGCGCGTCGCCGAACTCGCAGCCGCCTATGCGGGCCCCGTGGCGGTCAAGTCGTTCGATCCGCAACTCGTGGCGGCCCTGCGCGAACGCGCGCCCGGCATCCCGCGCGGCATCGTCGGCGAGACCCGCCAGGACGACCCGGCCTACGCCGCCCTGCCCCCGAGCCTGCGCCGCGCCCTGTCGGACCTGCTGCATTTCGGCGAGACCGAGCCGGACTTCCTGTCCTGGCGGGTGGACGACCTCCCCTGCGCGCCGACCCATCTCTGCCGGCTGCTCGGCGGACGCCCGGTGATGACCTGGACCGTGCGGACACCCGACCAGCGGCGTCACGCGCAAGCGCATGCCGACCAGATGGTGTTCGAGGGGTTTCTGCCCTGAGCGGCGTCTGCCCTGGGAAGACTCCCGCCCCGAGAAGTCCTCGTCGGCGGACTACCGCGCCAGCGGCTTCAGCCCATCCAGGAAGGCGGAAACCTCGCGGCGATTCCACGACGCACCGTTGTTCCAGAAGTTGAGCAAGGCAACGTGGTTGAGGCGCACCCATGCGATCACGCGCGGAAGCGCAGCACGCGAAAGCGTGCCGGGTAAAAAGTCGTCGCGGGGCTGCGGGTCCGGGCCGATGGAGACGATGAGGCAGGGCAGAGTTCTGCCCGCGCGATC
This sequence comes from Methylobacterium sp. Leaf87, assembly GCF_001422775.1. NCBI lineage: Bacteria > Pseudomonadati > Pseudomonadota > Alphaproteobacteria > Hyphomicrobiales > Methylobacteriaceae > Methylobacterium > Methylobacterium sp. Leaf87. The sequence goes on from NZ_LMMI01000003.1 coordinate 40,829, forward strand.
GGGATACCACTTCACCCGAGGGCCATGCGCGCCCAGTGCCGTCGAGATGAAGATCGTGCCAGGAATGTTGGTGTCCTGTTCGTCGAGATTGGCCATCTCGATCAGGACGTCTTGGGCGAAATCGTCCGGCGGCGTGCGGGACGGATGCGTCTGCCCGGCATGAACGTCCATCAATCCCATCGTCTGCCCCTTCCGAAGGCACGTACCGCGTCATCTTGAGCTTGCGGATCCGTCCTTACAAGCCCCACCAACCTTGCGAGCGACCAACGCCGGACGTCGGTGACGACGGACATCCCTGCGACGGTGCGCGGCTCCGCTCGCCCTTGGCCCCTCCGCCGGCGGGGCCTAGATTGCCTCCTCATGGACACGCCCGACGCAGCACCCGACGCCCCGGCCGAAACCGTGACCACGTTGCAGGTGCGTGCGGTCCAGGGCCTCGGCCAGATCGCGGCGGCCGAGTGGGATGCGTGCGCGACCTCGCCCGAGACCCTGTCGGCCGGCGACGAGACCCACAACCCGTTCATCTCCCACGCCTTCCTGTCGGCCCTGGAGGATTCGGGCTGCGTCTCGCGCCACACCGGCTGGCTGCCGCTCCACGTGGCGGTCGAGCGCGAAGGGCGCCTCGTCGGGGTGGCGCCGTGCTACCTGAAATCCCACAGCCAGGGCGAGTACGTGTTCGATCACGGCTGGGCCGACGCCTACGAGCGGGCCGGGGGCGCCTACTACCCGAAGCTTCAGGTCAGCGTGCCGTTCACGCCGGTGACCGGCGCGCGCTTCCTCATCGCTCCGGGGCAGGACGTGAACGAGGCGGCCTCCGCCCTAGTGGCCGGCCTGCGCGCCCTGCGGGCGGAGACCAAGGCGTCCTCGATCCACGTCACCTTCATGCAGGAGCGGGAATGGGCGCAGGCCGGGGAGCTCGGCTTCCTCCAGCGCGTCGACCAGCAATTCCACTGGGACAATGCCGGGTATGCAAGCTTCGAGGATTTCCTCGGGGCTCTGGCGTCCCGCAAGCGCAAGGCGATCCGGCGCGAGCGCCGGGATGCCCTCAGCCGCGGCATTACCATCGAGCACGTCACCGGGGCCGATCTGAAGGCGGAGCACTGGGACGCGTTCTACGCCTTCTATTCCGACACCGGTGCACGCAAATGGGGCCGGCCCTACCTCAACCGGAAGTTCTTCGATCTCGTCGGTGAACGGATGCCCGAGCGAGTGCTGCTGATCCTTGCCCGCCGCGAGGGGGAGATCATCGCGGGCGCCATCAACTTCATCGGCGACGTCGCCCTCTACGGCCGCAACTGGGGCTGCGTCGAGGATCATCCGTTCCTGCATTTCGAGGTCTGCTACTATCAGGCCATCGACTACGCCATCGCCCATGGCCTGAAGCGGGTCGAGGCCGGGGCGCAGGGCGAGCACAAGCTTGCGCGCGGCTATCGGCCGGTGCTCATGCACTCGGCCCACGACATCGCCGACCCGGCCCTGCGCCGCGCCGTGGCCGACTATCTCGCGCGCGAGCGCGCGCACGTGGTCGAGGCGGCCGACGTCCTCGACACCCTGACGCCGTTCCGGCGCGACGGGGCGGAGCGGCCGCCCGAGGAGCCCGCGTGAGCCCGACGGGGATCAGACCCGCCGGCGCCAGATCCACCCCCGAGGGGACCCGATGACCAGCCTGTACGATCTCGTTCCACGCGCCGCCGACGGCACGCCGTATCCGCTGGCGCAGCATCGCGGCCGGGTGCTCCTCGTCGTCAACACCGCCTCGCAATGCGGTTTCACCGGGCAGTATGCAGGGCTGGAGGAGATGTGGCGCCGGCACCGCGACGCCGGCCTCGTGGTGCTGGGATTTCCCTGCAACCAGTTCGGCGCCCAGGAGCCCGGGGACGCCGCCGAGATCGCCCGGTTCTGCAGCCTGACCTACGACGTCACGTTTCCGGTTCTCGCCAAGGTGGCGGTCAACGGCTCTGCCACCGATCCGGTCTTCGCCCATCTGAAGCGGGAGAAGCCGGGCCTCCTCGGGCTCACCGGAATCAAGTGGAACTTCACGAAGTTCCTCGTCGGGCGCGACGGGCGCGTGATCGCCCGCTACGCCCCGAAGACCAAGCCTGCCGATCTCGATGGGGCGATCGCGCAGGCGCTCGCCGCGCCGGCGCCTCAGGCCCCGGCGGGTGCCGCCGCCGGGTAGGCCGGCGCCGTGTCCTTCGACTGGATCTCGATGAACACCCGGGTGACGTCGGGGCTCCGCGCCTTCAGCTTGCCTTCCAGGCGGCCGACCATCGCCTCGATGTTGCCGGCGCTCAGGGTGTCGTCCATGTCGAGGCTGACGTTCACCAGGATGTCGGACGGCCCCATGTGCTGGGTCAGTACGGCGTTGACGTTGTGGACGCCCGGCTCCGTGCGCACCACCTCGCGGATGGCCGCGACGAGGGCGGGGTCCGCCGCCTCGCCGATGAGCAGGCCGTGGGTCTCGATCATCAGGAAGCCCGCCATGCCAATGAGGATCGCCCCGATGGCGATGGAGGCCCAGCCGTCGAGGTCGGGCATCTCGAGCACGTGCGCCAGGATCACGCCCGAGAGGGCCACCACGAGGCCCATGAGAGCGGCGACATCCTCGACGAGCACCGTGAACAGGGCCGGGTCCTTGCTGCGGCGGATGGCCGTGAGCGGCGGGCGGCTGCCCTTCTCGGCCCAGAACGACTTCAGGGCGACGGCGCAGGAATAGCCCTCGGCCAGAACCGCGAAGCCCAGGATGCCGACATTGACCCACAGGCCCGGGATCGTGTGTCCGAACACGTGCGCGTCCGAGACCGGCTCGGGATAATGCAGCTTGTGGATGCCCTCGTAGACCGCGAAGGCGCCGCCGCCGAGGAAGATGAACAGCGCGACGATGAACGCGTAGAAGTAGATCTCGCGGCCGTAGCCGAACGGATGCAGGGCATCGGCCGGGCGCTTGGCCCGCCTCATCCCGACGAGGAGCAGGATCTGGTTGGTGGTGTCCACCATCGAATGGACGCCCTCTGCCAGCATCGCCGAGGAGCCGGTGAAGAACGCGCCGACGAACTTCGCCGCCGCGATGGCGAGGTTGGCGCCGGCGGCGGTGTAGATGGCGCTCGTGCTTTCGTGGGCCATGTTGGTCTCGTCCGGGAAAAAGCCGGGGAAAGCCCAGGCGTCGAACCCTGCAACGCATGGGGCAAGGCCAAGGTTCGGTCGGTAGACGCGCGGGGGACGCCTGTGCATCGTGGCGCCCGAAACGACCCGACCGGAGCGAGCGACCGTGACCGCAGCCTATGACCCCCAGAACATCTTCGCCAAGATCCTGCGCGGGGAGATCCCGGCGCAGAAGGTCTACGAGGACGACCACACCCTCGCCTTCATGGACGTGATGCCCCAGGGCGACGGCCACACCCTGGTGATCCCGAAAGCCCCGGCCCGTGGCCTGCTCGATGCCGACCCGGCTTCGCTGGCGGCGGTGGCGGCGACGGTCCAGCGCGTCGCCCGCGCGGTGAAGGCGGCCTTCGCCGCCGACGGTCTGACCGTGTTCCAGTACAACGAACCGGCCGGCGGCCAGACGGTGTTCCACCTCCACGTCCACATCCTGCCGCGCTTCGACGGCGTGGCGCTCGGGCGCCACTCGGGCGGCATGGCCGATCAAGGTGTTCTGGCCGATCACGCGGCGCGCATCCGGGCGGCGTTGGAGACGGCGTAGCGCTTGCACACCCCAGATTCCGGGGGACCGCTCGGGCCGGCCTCAGCCGGCGTTGACGGTGCCCTCGGCCGGAGCGGCCGCCGCGCCCATGAGCAGGCGGCGCAGGGCCGCGTTCTCGGCTTCGAGTTCGCCGACCCGGCGCATCAGCATCAGCATGGAGCCCGGATCCTCGGCGGGAGCCGGCATGGGCGCCGGCACGGCCTCGTCCAGAAAGGTGATGCCGACGCCGTCGGCCCGGCGCCAGGCCAAGGTCGAGCGGTAGGTCCTGTCCTTCTGCGGGATGTAGAGGTCGAAGGATTCGGGAAGGGTGGTGGTTTCGCTGAGGGCCAGGCGCGCGCCCGACGCCGACATGTCGCGCACGAGGCAATCCATGCTCGACGCACCCTTGTTGAACAGGATCCGGCCCTTGAGGAACGTCCTCTGCCGTACTTCCCTGCGATGCTCCGACATGGGGCGCGATCTCCGTTCACCGCTCGCGATGACGGATCCTGACACGCGCCCCTTAAGGAATGATCGCCGGGATCGGCGACTCGGGCGCGTCTCAGTGGAAGCGTCTGTCCATGGTCTGGAACAGGTAGAATCCGTTGAAGCGCACGGCCGTCTCAGCCGCCCGGTCGTCGAACTCGATGGGGGCCGCGCCGAGATCCGCGATCTTGCCCCCGAACGACCAGTGCCCGCCGCCGAGGAAATGCGGCACCGTGCGGCTCTCGGGCACGGCGCAGCAGAGGCCCTCGACGGTCCTGAGGCAGAAAACGTTGTAGTTCTGCATCGGTCAACCTCCGATTCGCCCACCCACCGGGAGACGTAGCCGGACAATCGGACGGGTTTGTGTCGGCTCCCGGTCCGGCGGCCCTTTCGGTCTTGGGCTCAGCGCTCGGGGACGTTGCGCTCCAACTCGTCCAGCCACGCTCGGGCCGAGCCGTCGGAGGGCGCCCGCCAGTCGCCACGCGGCGACAGGGCGCCCCCGGCCGAAACCTTCGGCCCGTTCGGCAGGGCCGAGCGCTTGAACTGGCTGAAGCCGAAGAAGCGTTTCAGGAACAAGGCGAGCCAGCCGCGGATCTCGGGCAGCGCGTAGGCCCGGCGCTCGCCGCGCGGAAAGTCCGGCGGCCAGGCCCCCGCGCGCGCGTCGCCCCAGGCGTGGAGCGACAGGAAGGCGATCTTCGAGGGCCGGAAGCCGTACCGCAGAATATGAAACAGGTTGAAATCCTGCAGGGCGTAGGGGCCGATCACATCCTGCGTGCTCTGCGGCCGGGCACCCGCATCCACCGGCACGAGTTCCGGCGAGATCTCGGTGCCGAGGATCGCCTCCAGGGTCGCGCCCACGTCTCCGTCGAACTGTCCCGTGCCGACCACCCAGCGGATCAGGTGCTGGATCAGGGTCTTGGGCACGCCGGCATTGACGCCGTAATGGCTCATCTGGTCGCCGACGCCGTAGGTGCACCACCCGAGGGCCAGTTCCGACAGGTCGCCCGTGCCGATGACGATGCCGCCCTGCTGGTTGGCCAGCCGGAACAGGTAATCCGTGCGCAGGCCCGCCTGCACGTTCTCGAAGGTGACGTCGTAGACGGGCTCGCCGCGCCCGAACGGGTGGTCCATGTCGGCGAGCATCTTCGTCGCCGTGTCGCGGATGTCGATTTCCCGGGCGGTGGTGCCGAGGGCCGCCATCAGGGCGTGGGCGTTGGCCTTGGTCTCGTCCGAGGTGGCGAAGCCCGGCAGGGTATAGGCCAGGATGTTCGAGCGCGGCAGGCCGAGGCGGTCGAAGGCCTGGGCCACGACGATGAGGGCGTGGGTCGAATCGAGGCCGCCCGAGACGCCGATGACGGCGCGCTTCGTGCCCGTCGCCGCCAGGCGCTGGGCGAGGCCCGCGACCTGGATGTTGTAGGCCTCGTAGCAATCCTGGGCGAGGCGGGCCGGATCGGCCGGGACGAACGGAAATCGCTCGACCCGTCGCTTCAAGCCGAGGTCGCCCCTGGGCGGATCGAGGCGGAACCCGACGCGGCGACAGGCCGACCCGCGGGCCCGGGCGTTGTCGTCGAAGCTTCCGGTCTGGAGTCGCTCCTGGGCGAGCCGGTCGAGGTCGATGTCGGCGAGGGTGACGACGGGGGTGTCGGCGAAGCGCGCGCCCTCGGCGAGGCGCTCGCCCAGTTCGTCGATGCTGGTCTGGCCGTCCCACGACAGGTCTGTGGTGGATTCTCCCATCCCCGCCGCAGCGTAGACGTAGGCGCACAGGCCCCGCATGGAGGCGGCGCGCGTCAGCAGCGCGCGGGATTCCGCGCGGCCCACGGTGATGGGGCTGCCCGATGGGTTGGCCAGCACCGTGGCGCCGGCCAGCGCCAGATCCATGCCGGGGGAGGCGGGCACCCACAGGTCCTCGCACACCTCGATGCCGAGCACGAATCCCGGCACGTCGTCGGCTTCGAACAGCAGATCGGTGCCGAACGGAACGGTCTGGCCGCCGATCCGGATCGTCTGCCCGGTGATGCCGGCCCCGGACGCGAAATGGCGCTTCTCGTAGAATTCCCGATAGTTCGGCAGGTAGCTCTTCGGCACCACCCCGAGCACCCGGCCCCGGTGGATGGCGAGGGCGCAATTGTAGAGCCGGTGGCCGGCCCGCAGGGGGGCGCCGACCACCAGTACCGTGGCCAGCCCCTCAGAGCCCGCCCGCACCGCCTCCACGGCCGCCTCCACGGCCCCCTGGATCGTGGCCTGCAGGAGCAGGTCCTCGATGGCGTAGCCGGACAGGCAGAGTTCGGGAAACACCGCCAGCGCCGCGCCGTGACCGTCGCAGTCCCGCGCGAGCGCCAGGACGGCCGCGGCATTGGCCGCCGGATCGCCCGGGTGGCTGCGCCCGGTGCAGGCCGCGGCCCGGGCGAAGCCGTGGGTGTAGAGCGAGCGGAAGGGCTGGGCGGCGCAAGTCGGGGCGGGGCTGGTCTGGGCCGGGGGAGCGGTCAAGGGGCTGGGGGTCCGTAGGGGAGGGGCCGTAGGGATCTGGTGAGCCATCCTAGTCCGATCCGCCCCGTCCCTCCAACGGCCGTCGGCCGGTGGCGCAAGCGTCTGTTAACGACGATGGTCCTAACTCGTGGGTGAACCGCGCCCCTCCCGGCAGCGGACCCGCTTCGAGTAAATCCGGCCAATCATGCGCGCATCGGGACGGCTCCCCTACTCCCATCGTGATCCCTCTCGCCCCGTCCGTGGCGGCGACCGCCTCGGACTGTCCATAGGCGCCCTGGCGCATCGGCTCATGAACCTGCGGGCCACCCTCACCCGCCGGCTCGCCGGGCCGCCGCAGCGCCCGGACTACACCGTGGCGGCGACCCGGCCGGCGCCGAGCTGGATGACGAGTCCGCACGCCCTCGTCGGACGGGAAGCGGCCTACCGCACCCCGCCCGCCGTGCAGGGCTGGCCCGACCACGTCTTCGACGACCGCGCCACCCTCGACATGATCCCGGCGCGCGCGGCCCCCTTCGCCCGGCCCGAGGACGGTCTCGGCGACGGCGAGGCCGGACCCCGCGTCCTCATCCGCGCCCCGCGCCGGCCCGCCGCCATCGTGCCGGAGGCCGACGAGGCCCGCCCGGTCCAGGCCACCACCGCCCCCGCCCCGGCCGTGCGCTACACCCGCACGCCCGATCCGGTGCTGCAGGAGCGCCGCCAGCGCGCGCTGGATGCCGAGCGCGCCGTCCTGGCCCAGGCCGAGGCCGCCGCCGAGGAGATCCGGACCCGCGCCGAAGCCGAGCGCGCCGCCGAAGCCGCCGCGCGCGCGGCCGCCGAACTCGAAGCCATCGAGCGGGCGACCCGCGAGGCGGCGGCGGCCACCGCCGAGCCCCTGTGGCGCCAGCCCTTCGTGGTGCCGGAGGGCGTCCGTTTCTTCCGCAGCCCCGACCGCCGACAGGCCAGCCCCGCCGTCGAGGCGCCCGTTCTGGAGGCGCCCGTTCTGGAGGGGCCCGGCTTGGAGGGGGCCGTTCTGGAGCTGTCGGTCATCGCCGAGACGCGTGCCGACGCCCCGGCGGCTGATCCCATGGCCGATCCCATGGCCGAGGATCGCGACTGGTCCGAGGTTCCGGACTGGTCCGAGGTGCACGCCTGGTTCGACAACCGCGATTCCGCGGCCCTCGACGCTTGGTCGGAGATCCAGGCGGATTCGGCCGGCGTCGCGCCGATTGCCGATGTCGTCCCGCCGTTGGCGGAGGTCGCGCCGGCTCCGGACACCGTCGTCCCCGCGCCCGCCGATCTCGCGCTCCTGCGCCCGGCGCCGGTCTACGGCCTCGACCGCCTGCTGCAGTTCGACAGGCCTCCCGCCCCCGCCGACGGTCAGGACAACGCGGCGTGCGCCGTCGCGCGGGTGGCCGCCGCCGCGCCGCGTTCGCCCGTGCTGAGCGCCATGGCCGCCCGCGCGGCCATTCGCTCGGCCCGCCCGCCGGTGGCCCCCTCCCCTGCCCCGCTCCCGCTCGCCGCGATCGTCCCGGCCCTGCCGGACGCGCGTGCCGAGCTAGTGGCGTTGCCCCGGTCCTTCGCGGAATCCCAGCCCTTCCCCGATCCCAAGCCTTTCCCCGACCCCAAGCCTTTCGCCGAACCCGTGATCTTCACCGAGTCGGCCTTCGTTCCGGCGGCGATCCCGGCGCGGACGGTCCTGCTGCGCACGCCCAAGGGCGCGCCTGCCCCCGAGCCCGTGGTCGAAACGCCGGAAGCCGAAGGAACCCTCGCGCCGCAGGTTGCGCCTGAGGCGCAGGCTGCGTCCGAGCTTCGGGCCCAGCCCGAGCCCGAACTGGCCGCGGCGGTCGCCCCTCCCGTTCCGGTCCTCAACATCCCGCGCGCCATCCTGCCCGAGCGCCAGACCCTCATCGCCGCCGGGCGGCACATCTCCCTGTCGCTCGTCGAGAACGAGGATTACGAGCATCCCTCCCTCGAACTCCTGGCCGAGCCCGACCCGAGCGGGACCGAGGAGGTCGATGCCGACGTGCTGGAGCAGAACGCCCTGAACCTCCAGCAGACCGTGCAGGATTTTGGCGTGCGCGGCGACATTTTGGCCGTACGGCCCGGCCCCGTCGTGACCCTCTACGAATTGGAGCCCGCGCCCGGCACCAAGTCGAGCCGCGTGATCTCGCTCTCGGACGACATCGCCCGGTCCATGTCCGCCGTCTCGGCCCGCGTCGCCGTGGTGCCCGGCCGCAACGTCATCGGCATCGAGCTGCCCAACGACACCCGCGAGACCGTATACCTGCGCGAGCTCCTCGCCTCGGCCGATTTCGGCCTGAGCAAGCACAAGCTCGCCTTGTGCCTCGGCAAGAACATCGGCGGCGAGCCGATCATCGCCGACCTCGCCCGGATGCCGCACCTTCTGGTGGCCGGCACCACCGGCTCCGGCAAGTCGGTGGCCATCAACACCATGATCCTCAGCCTGCTCTATCGGCTCAAGCCCGAGGAGTGCCGCCTGATCGACGGCATCCCGCACCTGCTCTCGCCCGTGGTCACGGACCCGAAGAAGGCGGTCATCGCCCTCAAATGGGCCGTGCGCGAGATGGAGGAGCGCTACAAGAAGATGTCCAAGATCGCCGTGCGCAACATCGACGGCTACAACGCCCGCATGGCCGAAGCGCGGGCCAAGGGTGAGATCATCACCCGCGAGATCCACACGGGCTTCAACCGCGAGACCGGACAGGCCGTCTACGAGACCGAGGAGATGGACCTCTCGGCCCTGCCTTACATCGTCATCGTCGTCGACGAGATGGCCGACCTGATGATGGTGGCGGGGAAAGACATCGAGGGTGCGATCCAGCGCCTCGCCCAGATGGCACGCGCAGCCGGCATCCACCTCATCATGGCGACGCAGCGCCCGTCGGTCGACGTCATCACCGGCACCATCAAGGCGAACTTCCCGACCCGGATCTCCTTCCAGGTGACGAGCAAGATCGACAGCCGCACGATCCTCGGCGAGATGGNTCGACGTCATCACCGGCACCATCAAGGCGAACTTCCCGACCCGGATCTCCTTCCAGGTGACGAGCAAGATCGACAGCCGCACGATCCTCGGCGAGATGGGCGCCGAGCAGCTGCTCGGCCAGGGCGACATGCTGTTCATGGCCGGCGGCGGGCGCACGACGCGCGTGCACGGGCCGTTCTGCTCGGATTCGGAAGTCGAGAGCGTCGTCGCTCATCTCAAGCGCCAGGGCCGGCCGTCCTACCTCGAGGCCGTGACCACCGACGATTCGCCCCCGGACGAGAAGCCCGCCAAGGGCTCCAAAGCCGACAAGGCCGAGAAGTCCCAGGCCCTCGAGGCCGAGGACCTCGACGTGCCGATCTTCGACGGCGGCGCCTTCGCCGCCACCGGCGGCATCGATCCGGGCGCCGAACTCTACGATCAGGCCGTGCAGGTGGTGATGCGCGACAAGAAGGCGTCCACGTCCTACATCCAGCGCCGCCTGCAGATCGGCTACAACCGCGCCGCCTCGATCATGGAGCGCATGGAGATCGAGGGCATCGTCGGCCCGGCCAACCATGCCGGCAAGCGCGAGATCCTCATGGAAGGCGGCCCCGGTCCGTCGTCGATGATGGATTACGACGACTGAGTCCGTCCCCTCCATCTGGGGAGGAGCGCGGCCCGGATGCGTCGCATAATCGCCACAGGGGCGGACTCTAAGCGGAGCCCTCCCCGTTCGAACCGCCTTCAGGAGACCGTCAGATGATCGGCCGCCGTCACCGCCTCGCCGCCGGCCCGCTGCTCGTCCTGGCGGCTGTCCTCGTTCAGCCCCAACCTGCCGCGGCCCAAGGCTCGTTCCTCGACGGCCTGTTCGGCCGCAAGGAGGAGCCCGCCCCGGCGCCGGTCGAGCCGCCGGCCCCGCCCGCTCCCGCCCCGGCCGCTCCGAAGAAGCCCGCACCGCAGGCGGCAAAGCCAGCCAAGGACACGCCGGCGAAGGAGTCCAAGACGGTGGCGGGCGACAAGATCGTGACCCCCAAGCTCCCCCCCAAGGCCTCCGAGCCCGCCAGGGTGGCCGCCGTCGGTGCGCCGCTGGCGCAGGAGGCCGATGCCGCAGCCGTGCTCGCGCAGGCCAACGCCTACTTCAACGGCATCACCACCCTCACCGGCACCTTCGTGCAGATCGGCGCCGACGGGCGGCGCATCGGCGGCAAGCTGACGCTGGCGAAGCCCGGCCGCCTGCGCTTCGACTACGACCAGCCCTCCCCCCTGGAAGTGGTCGCCGACGGCACGTCCGTGGCCGTGAAGGACCGCAAGCTCGGCACGCAGGACCTGTACTTCATCTCGCAGACCCCGCTGAAATTCCTCCTGCGGGAGAAGATCGACCTCGCCCGCGACCTAACGGTCTCGGACGTCTCGAACGATCCGGGCGGCGTCCGCATCTCGATGGAGGACCGCTCGACTCTCGGCGGCACCTCGAAGATCCAGCTGTTCTTCGATGCCGAGGTGAAGACCCTGAGCCAGTGGCGGATCACCGATCCCCAAGGCTACCAGACCATCGTGCAGCTCTCGAATCTGCAGAAGGGCCGCAGCGTCGAGGGCACGGCGTTCTTCATCAATTACGGCCGGTCCGAGGACAAGGCGATGGAGAAGCAGATCCGGGCGCAGTGAGGAGCGCAGATCGCCGGCCGTCATCGATGAAGTGCCCGAGCCGGCGCCCTGTCGCGAACGCGGAAGCCACTTCCTCCACGATGTCGCGTTCGCGAATCGAGCGATCCCAGGGAACGCTAACCGAGACGGATGTGGCTGACCAGTGTCGAGCCAGCGTTTCAAGCTGCTCCACCGACGAACCGTCTACGGACGATCTGGCGCATGACGTCCCCTATGCCATGCGGCGGGTGCCATCCGAAACGTTCGAGGAGGCCCCTGTCCTTGCCGGCGACAATTCTGGCGAGCTGCCTTGGAGGAATATCGAGCGCCCTGTCCCACGGGAGGGGCCCAGTCTGAGGGCCAGTCTCCTTGGTTCGGATCTCGCAGTAGTTGAGTCGCCTGATCTGGGAGATCATCCAGAACAGGACTTCCGCCGCGCTACTCGGCATAAACACGAACACGTCCGTGCCGGGCCTGCAGAAGACTAGGTTCGTCAACGCCGCGCCCATGGAGCCCACAACGGTGCTGGCGCCCTTGAACGCGGCGATCTGATCACGGAAATCGAGCGATGCCGTCGTGACCTCAGAGAAACCATCGGCGACCAGGGCCGCTGAGATCTGCCTTTCGTTGACGAAATCCCGCGTCGGTGCGGGTCTACGTGGCACATAGATCATGCTGGCCGTTCCCGCTTGGACATCGTCTGCAACGGCATCGAGACATTGCATGACGTAGGGCGAGATATACTGAGAATGGGAAGCAAGGCCGTCGACGTAGATCAATTCCTGTAGAAAGACTGGTTCCTGACCGCAGGTCAGAATCTGATCGCGGTCGTATCCTGCCTGCTGAATCGCCTGAATCGCGACCTTTCGGATTGCAACTGTGCTTTCGTGAATGAGAACGGGCCAATCTGTCAGAGCGAGGTAGGTTCGCGCGAACCAAGCCCGCGTCAGCATCTCGATCAGGAAATGCCCGTAGTTCTCCGCACCCCGGCTTTTCGCCAGGACGGCTTTCCGGATGGCACGGACGCCTTCGCGATCTCGGATCGACCGGACCGCTTCGGCCGAGGAATCGATTTGTTCGTCGGAATGAAGTGTTCGCGTGCAAGCAATAAGGTGTGTGTTCTCGTCGAAAACCAATCCTTCGTTCGAGACAAAAACGTTTTTCAGAACATAAATATCGATATTTCTTCCGGCGTGAACTGAATTTTGCCAAATCTTGACCATGAGCTTCGCGATGTCTGGTGGCATCTTCTCAAGCTCTACAATCTTAGGAGGAGTGTAGTAGACAGTTGGGCACTCAATTTGGCGGATTAGGGAACCGGATGGTGCAGACACCAAGGGAGTTTTGAGGGCGTAGGACATTTGATCGCTTGCCTAGAGGACAGCGATGCGCGGCCTCCGCTCCTCCTATCCTGCGGAAGGACTTGTGTCGCCCTCGGCAACCGACCTGTCCGCCTCCCTCCAGCGATTCAACTCCGCATCGATCGCCCCTTGCGTGCCCTCCATGAACGCCGCACCGGAAAGTCCCGCGGACAGGACCGGGAGGTAGCTCACGGTGATGGCCCCGGGATGGTGGCGTGAGCCGCCATGGGGCCAGTACAGGCCGGAATTCACCGCCACGGGCAGCACGGGCAGGCCGAGCTTGGCGTAGAGCAGCTCGACGCCGCGCTTGAACTGCACCGGATCGTCGATGCCCCCGCGGGTGCCCTCGGGGAACATCAGCACCGAGCGCCCCTGCGCGATGGCCGCGCGGCTCTCGTCGATCATCACGCGCAGGGCCTGGGTGCCGTTGGCCCGGTCGATGATGATCATCGGCGAGCGCCGTAGGAACCAGCCGACGATGGGGATCGCCACGAGCTCGCGCTTGGCCACGATGGCCACGTTGGGCACCAGGGTGAGGAAGGCCAGGGTTTCCCAGGCCGACTGATGATTGGCGACGATGAGGCAGGGTTCGGCCGGGATGCGCGCGCGCCCCTCCTCCACGTAGGTGAGGCGGACGATGCGCGCCAACCCGAACAGGATCCCGCGCGACCACAGGCGCGTCGCCGCACGGATCGGGCCCGTGGGCGAGCCGAGCGCGGCCAGCACCACCAGGGGCGCGAGGAAGAGCGCGGTCCAGCCGGCCCAGAACAGATTGAACAGCGTGGAGCGGATGCGCGACACGGTAACGACGACCCCTGAATCGCGCGCCCTCCCCGATCCCGATGGGAATCGCGGCCGGGCGCGGCATTTCCACGGCGACGGCCGGGGCGGTTTCGGGCTATGGCGAAGCCGCCGCGCCGTCGCGCGCAGGTTCCTTTAAACCTTTTCCGGCCTCACGCGAGCGGATCGATCGTTGCGCCTCACCGTCACCACCTGGAACATCAACTCGGTGCGCCTGCGCATCGACCTCGTCCTGCGCTTCCTCGCCGAAGTGCAGCCCGATGTCCTGTGCCTGCAGGAGACGAAGTGTCCCGATGACGCCTTCCCCCTCAAGGCCCTACGCGGGTCGGGCTACGAGAACGCTGTCTTCGCCGGGCAGAAGGGCTACAACGGCGTCGCGATCCTGTCGCGGTTTCCCCTGATCACCCGCGACTGCATGGCCTTCTGCGACCGCGCGGATGCGCGCCACATCTCGGCGGCGCTGGGGCCGGAGGCCGGCAAGGCCGCGGGAATCGTCCTGCACGATTTCTACGTGCCGGCCGGCGGCGACGTGCCCGACCGGGCCCTCAATCCAAAATTCGCCCACAAGCTCGATTTCCTCGCCGAACTGCGGGCCTGGGGCGGGCGGCGCCCGTCCGGTCCGGCGATCCTGGTCGGCGACCTCAACGTCGCCCCCCTCGAACACGACGTGTGGTCGCACAAGCAACTCCTCGACGTGGTGAGTCACACACCCATCGAGACGGAAGCCTTTGAGACCCTGCGGGGCGAGGCGGGCTGGATCGACACGGCCCGCCTGCTCGTGCCCGAGCCCGAGAAGATCTACACGTGGTGGAGCTATCGCTCGCCCGATTGGGCCGCGGCGAACAAGGGGCGGCGCCTCGACCACGCCTGGGTCTCGCCCGACCTCGCCGGAACCGTGCGCGATCTCACCGTGGCTCGGCACGCGCGTGGGTGGGAACGTCCCTCCGACCATGCGCCGGTGACCCTGACCCTGGAGCTTTAGGCTCGAACCACGGAACGGGAGCCGTCTCACGCGCATTGGTCCTGCGAAATGCCGCGCCCGCGCGGCCAACCCGGAGTTCCCATGCGCAAGCTGCTCGTCGCTTTCCTCCTGCCCAAGCTCGTGTCGTACCTCCGTCGCCGCTATTCCGGTGCGCCGAACCGCCGCTCCATCTGAGGCGTCCGCCCGGTCACCCGGGCAGCGCAACCAACACGAGACGATCGAACGGGTCCTGAGGGGCCCGTTCTGCTGTTCGGCCGAGGGCAGGCCGGAAGGTCCCGCCCAGGTTGTGGGGCGGTCGCGGCTCTGTTAAATTCCGATCCGCATCAAGAGTCGGGCCGACGCCTGACGCCAACCTGCTCCCGGGCAAGGTGGCGCTCTCCCGATCCGGGAGGGGATGTGGCCGGACCGGCAACAAACGGGTTTCGCCACACGTCGTCGTCCCGCTCACCCTGCGGCCTCAACGACGATAGGCGAATCCAGCGATGCCCCTCGATCCACCCTCCGCGTCGCCCCAGCAATTCGCGAGCGACAACTACGCTGGCATCTGCCCGGAAGCCTGGGCGGCGACGCAGGCCGCCAATGCCGGTTCGATGCCGGCCTATGGCGAGGACCCCTGGACGGCCCGCGCGGCGGACGCGTTTCGGACCCTGTTCGACAAGCCCGATGCCCAGGTGTTCTTCGCCTTCAACGGCACCGCCGCCAACGCCCTGGCGCTGGCCTCCCTGTGCCAGTCGTATCACAGCGTCATCTGCGCGGCCTCGGCCCATGTCGAGACCGACGAGTGCGGGGCGCCGGAATTCTTCTCGAACGGCTCGAAGCTTCTCGTCGCCCCCACGGAGAACGGCAAGCTCACCCCGGCCGCCGTGCGTGCGCTCGCCACCGGCCGCTCGGACATCCACTTCCCGAAGGTCCGGGTGGTGACCATCACGCAGCCCACCGAGACGGGGCAGGTCTATACGCTTCCCGAGATCCGCGCCCTGTCGGCCACCTGCCGGGATCTCGGCTTGCGCCTCCACATGGATGGGGCGCGCTTCTCCAACGCCTGCGCGAGCCTCGGCTGCGCACCGGCCGACATGACCTGGCGGGCGGGCGTCGATCTCCTGTGCTTCGGCGGCACCAAGAACGGCATGGCCGCCGGTGAGGCGATCCTGTTCTTCGATCCGGTGATGGCTGAGGATTTCGGTTATCGCTGCAAGCAGGCGGGGCAGCTCGCCTCGAAGATGCGGTTCCTCTCCGCGCCCTGGGTCGGGATGCTCGAAGGCGGCGCCTGGCTCGTCCATGCCCGGCACGCCAATGCCTGCGCCCAGCGGTTGGCCGCCGCGGTGTCCGGCCTGCCCGACTGGTCCGCGATGTTCCCCGTCGAGGCCAACGCGGTGTTTCTCAGGGCGCCCGCCGACCGTTTGGAGGCGCTGCGCGACAGGGGCTGGCGCTTCTACACCTTCATCGGCGGGGGCGCCCGGTTCATGTTCGCCTGGGATTCCGACCCCAAACGGGTCGACGCCCTCGCGCAGGATATCCGGAGCCTCGGCCGACGCGCGGCCTGAGGCGCGCCAATGAAGAAGGGCCAGCCTCGCGGCTGGCCCTTCTTCGTTCTCGTGCCGAGTCGGTCGCTTATACCAATTCTCAGTGAGACCGACCCATAGGTCGGTCTCACTGAGGTCCGGCGGACGACCGCCGCCGCGCCGTCGCGCGGACAGGCCTCGATGAGTCGGGCTCATCAAGGTCAGGTATTACTCGGCCGCGCTCATCTCGGGGGTGAAGTGACCGCACCAATCGGCGGCGCCCACCACCGGCCACAGGCCGTGACCCTGCGGCTCCGGCTGGCTCACCGGGGGGTTGAACCGGCACAGACCCTCGTCGGCGGCCGCAGCCGCGCCATTGACCTTGTGCTCGTCGAAGAACTTGCAGCTCTCACACTTGGCGTTCGCCATGACGGTCGCTCCTGATCGAAATCGGCAGCGTCGCTGCCCGCAGTTGAGAATTAGAACAGATCCAATCTGGCAGTCAACGGGCTTGTTGACGGGCGGTTCCCATGAGGGGATTGGGGGCGGCATCCTCGTTCGGTATTCATCGCGCAGGCGGCCGAATCCCCTCGCCGGAGCGGTGCGACGCAACCCCGACGCGGCCACGATGGCATCCTGCACGGGGTGGCCTGCCAGGGTCGGGAATCCAGGGGGTATGGCGAGGGGTGGCACGGCCTGCGCTTTCGTGTATGTTGCGCGCGCTTCGACCCGTGTGAACGGGGCCGGGGCACAAGCTGCTTGTGGACTGACCGTGCTGGACGACATCCCGGCACCGGCCTCCCGCAAGTGTTCGCGGCCCCCTGGTTCGCCGGGGCCCGCACGATCCGAAAAACCCACCGAAAGGGATAGCGATGTCGATCACGGCAGAGCGCAAGACCGCGCTCATCAAGGAATACGCGAACGGCGGCAAGGACACCGGATCTCCGGAGGTCCAGGTGGCGATCCTCACCGAGCGGATCACCAACCTCACCGGCCACTTCAAGACCCACGGCAAGGACAACCATTCCCGCCGCGGCCTCCTGAAGATGGTTTCGCAGCGCCGCTCGCTGCTCGACTACGTCAAGGGCAAGGACGAGGCCCGCTACCGCAGCCTCATCGAGCGACTCGGCATCCGCCGCTAAGCCGGCGTTCTCCACGCGGTTCCGGGCCCGGCCCGGGGCCGCGTTTCCATAGATCGGGATGCCGGAATGGGTCCGGCCCCCCGAAACCCGGGTGACTTGAAGGCGTGCCGGCCGGGGACAGGATCGCGAGGGGCTTTTCGGACACCGAGAAAGCCCCTCGCCATCTTGCCCCTGGCGGCGCCGGGTCCGCCCGACCGCATGATGGCAAGGACAAAAGAATGTTCGACGTACAACGCGAAGAGCTGATGTGGGGCGACCGCAAGCTCGTCCTCGAGACGGGCAAGGTCGCCCGCCAGGCCGACGGCGCCGTGATGGCGACGTACGGCGAGACCTCGGTGCTCGCCACCGTCGTTTCGGGCAAGGAGCCCAAGGCCGGTATCGACTTCCTGCCGCTCACCGTGAACTACCAGGAGCGTGCCTACGCCGCCGGCCGCATTCCCGGCGGCTACTTCAAGCGCGAGGGCCGGCCCTCCGAGAAGGAGACCCTGGTCTCCCGCCTCATCGACCGCCCGATCCGCCCCCTCTTCGTCGAGGGCTGGCGCAACGACACCCAGGTGGTGGTCACCGTCCTGACCCACGACCTCGAGAACGATCCCGACATCCTCGCCATGGTGGCGGCGTCCGCGGCGCTCACGCTCTCGGGCGTGCCGTTCATGGGCCCCATCGGCGCCGCCCGCGTCGGCTACGCCAACGGCCAGTACAGCCTGAATCCCCTGGTGGCCGATCTCGAGGCCTCCTCCCTCGACCTCGTCGTCGCCGGCACCACCGACGCCGTCCTGATGGTCGAGTCCGAGGCCAAGGAGCTGAGCGAAGAGGTTCTGCTCGGCGCCGTGATGTTCGGCCACAAGCACTTCCAGCCGGTCATCGAGGCCATCGTGCGCCTCGCCGAGAAGGCCGCCAAGGAGCCGCGCAACTTCTCCGCGCCCGAGAACGGCGATGTCGAGGCCGCCGTGCTCGGCGTCTGCGAGGCCGAGCTGCGCGAGGCCTACAAGAACACGGTCAAGCAGGAGCGCTACGCCGCCGTCGACGCCGTGAAGGCGAAGGTGATCGCCGCCCTGTGCCCGGCGGACGGCGAGCAGAAGTTCGCGCCCGAGAAGGTCAAGGCCGCGTTCAAGGAAGCGCAGTCGAAGGTCGTGCGCTGGAACATCCTCGACACCGGCTCGCGCATCGACGGACGCGACGTGCGCACCGTGCGCCCCATCGAGTCCCAGGTCGGCGTGCTGCCCCGCGCCCACGGTTCGTCGCTGTTCACCCGCGGCGAGACCCAGGCCCTCGTGGTCGCCACCCTCGGCACCGGCGAGGACGAGCAGTTCATCGACGCGCTGGAAGGCACCTACAAGGAGACCTTCCTGCTGCACTACAACTTCCCTCCCTACTCGGTGGGCGAGACCGGCCGCATGGGCTCCCCGGGCCGCCGCGAGATCGGCCACGGCAAGCTCGCCTGGCGCGCCATCCACCCGATCCTGCCCCCGGCCCACGAGTTCCCGTACACGATCCGCGTCGTGTCCGAGATCACCGAGTCCAACGGCTCGTCCTCCATGGCCTCCGTCTGCGGCGCCTCGCTGTCGCTGATGGATGCCGGCGTGCCGCTCCGCCGTCCGGTGGCGGGCATCGCCATGGGCCTCATCCTCGAGGGTGAGCGCTACGCCGTGCTGTCCGACATCCTCGGCGACGAGGATCACTTGGGCGACATGGACTTCAAGGTGGCGGGCACGGAAGCCGGCATCACCTCGCTGCAGATGGACATCAAGATCGCGGGCATCACCGAGGAGATCATGAAGGTCGCCCTGCATCAGGCGCAGGAAGGCCGCGTCCACATCCTGGGCGAGATGTCCAAGGCCCTGACCGATGCCCGTCCCGAGCTCGGCGAGTACGCGCCGCGCATCGAGACCATGCAGATCCCCACCGACAAGATCCGGGAAGTGATCGGCACCGGCGGCAAGGTGATCCGCGAGATCGTCGAGAAGACCGGCGCCAAGATCAACATCGACGACACCGGTACGGTGAAGATCGCCTCCGCCGACGGCAAGGCCATCAAGGCGGCCTACAACTGGATCCGGTCGATCGTGGCGGAAGCCGAGGTCGGCATGATCTACGACGGCACCGTCGTGAAGTGCATGGAGTTCGGCGCCTTCGTGAACTTCTTCGGCGCCAAGGACGGCCTCGTCCACATCTCGGAGCTCGCCGCTAGCCGAGTCGCCAAGGTGACCGACGTGGTCAAGGACGGCCAGAAGGTGAAGGTCAAGTTCCTCGGCGCGGACGATCGCGGCAAGATCCGCCTGTCCATGAAGGTCGTCGACCAGGAGACCGGCGAGGACCTCACCGAGAAGCTCAAGGCCGAGCGCAACGCCGAGCAGGACCGCGCCCGCGCCCCGCGCCAGGACGCGTAAACGAGCGTCGCCCGGGTGCGCCACGGCGCATCCGGTCACCGAACGAAGGGCGCGGCTTCAGCGGGAGCCGCGCCCTTTTTCGTCTGCGCCGGCCGATCCCGGATCAGACTCCCGGCTGCCTGCGCCTGCGGCGGACCCGCTCCGCGCTCGGAAGGGCGTCGGGCACCAGCGTCGCGCTGACGGGGTTGGGCGTATGGACCATGGCCGCGCCCGTATAGGCATCGACACCGACGCCGATGAGGCCGCCGGCCAGGAGGTTGCCGGCCATGCCGGCGGCTCCGGCGCCTGCCACCTTGGTCCGCACGGGGACCATCGCCGGCCGGTAACCCGGCTTGAGGAAGGTGACGTCGAACTCGTCCGAACGCTCCACGTCGAGGGAGCATGGGGTCGCCGGGCAGGCATAGCCCTTGGTGGTGGTCATCGCCGCCCCCGAAGGCTCGGACAGGAAGGCCATCTTCTCGGTGGTGCCACGCGTGATGCTTCCGCACGCGCCGACGCCCGCGGCGCACAGCACCGCCACGGACGAGCCCAGGATCTTCATCGAAATGGCTCCCCTGCCGCGTTCTCCGGCGGCGGAGACGTTGTGGGCGTAGGGCGGGAATTCGACAAGGTCGACGCAATCAAGGCGTGTGATCCGACCGCCGCATGCGTGAGACAATCGCCGTCGCGGAGGTGTGCGCCGTCCCGGAGGTGTGCCGTCCTGCCCGGGGGTGGGCGGGGCACGGCGATTCGCTTCGCGCGGAACGCCAGCCCTCACACGGCGTTCGCCTCGCGACGCACCATGAGCACGTCGCAGGAGCACATTCCAGAATGTCCGATCCGATGATCCCGAGCCTCTTCGAAGGTGAAGCCAACCTGACCACCACCGAGCGGGCCGTGTCCGTTGTCCTCGGCCTCGGCATCGCCGCCGCCGCGGCCCAGCCGCGCCCGAACAAGTTCCTGAGTCTCGCCGCCCTCATCATCGGCGCCGGCCTCGCCATCCGTGGGGCCACGGGCCATTGCCCGGTCAAGCAGCTGAGCCACACGGCCTGAACGAAGAAAGGGGCGCCCGAGGGCGCCCCTTCCACGTTCCGGCCCGGAAGGATCGGATATCAGAACGTGTTGGTGGTGCGGCGGCCGGCGATGAAGCCGTAGATGGCGAGCACCACGATGGCACCGACGACGGCGCCGATGAACCCTGCGCCCTGGTTCGGGCCGTACCAGCCCAGCGCTTGGCCGAGGAAGGTGGCGACGAAGGCGCCGACGATGCCGAGGATCGTCGTCATGATGAAGCCTGCGGGCTCCTTGTCGCCCGGCATGATGAACTTCGCGACGACACCGGCGACGAAGCCGATGATGATGGTCCAGATGATACCCATGGTGTGATCCTCGATACGCCGACGCCCAGACTTGGCCGTTCTGTGATCATGAAACGCCGCACCGCAGCACTGGTTGCGCCGGGAGTGGCAAGATTGTCGCAACGCGACCGTGCGGAGGCCGTCGCCCCCTTTACGGTCGCCCCCGGGACGCGGCACAACGCAGGCCCGTGGCCCGCGATGGATGGGCCGGCAGCCAAGGCATCTCGCTCAGCATGACGATCCAGCGCTTCGAATCCGGCCCGCGCATGAGCCAGGCGGTCACCTACGGCGACATGGTGTATCTCGCCGGCCAGACGGCCAACACCACTGTCGGCGCCGGCGTCACCGCGCAGACCCAGGAGATCCTTTCCAACATCGACCGGCTCCTGGCGCTGGCCGGCAGCGACAAGAGCCGCATCCTGCAGGCGACGATCTACCTCTCCGACATCGCGACCTTCGCGGAGATGAACGCGGCCTGGGAGCCCTGGGTCTCGCCCGACGACAAGCCGGCCCGTGCCACGGTGGAAGCCCGCCTCGCCGGCCCCGAATACCTCGTCGAGATCGTCGTCGTCGCCGTCAAGGCCGCCGCGTGATCCGCGCGCGCACCCGCCGCAGCCTCGTCGCCGGGACGCTGATGGCCCTGGCGGCGGGCTGGGGCGGTCCTGCGCGCGCGCAGACCGCACCCCCCGAGCGCGTGATCAACATCTACAACTGGTCGGACTACATCGACCCGAAGATGCTCGATGCCTTCACGAAGGAGACGGGCATCAAGGTCGTGTACGACACCTACGACAACAACGAGATTCTCGAGACCAAGCTGCTGGCCGGCCGCTCCGGATACGACCTCGTGGTGCCGTCGGGCCCGTTCCTGCAGCGCCTGATCCGGGCGGGGGTGTTCCAGCCCCTCGACAAGGCCAAGATCCCGAACCTCGTCCACGCCTGGCCCGAGATCACGGGACGGCTCGCCGCCTACGATCCCGGCAACGCCTACGCCGTCGACTACATGTGGGGCACCACTGGGATCGGGGTGAATCTCGGCCTCGTGCGCGAACGCCTCGGTGCGGCCCAGCCCCTCAACACCTGGAATCTCGTCCTCAACGGCGGCCTGCTGAACAAGCTCAAGGATTGCGGGGTCATGCTCCTCGATTCGCCCGAGGATCTGATCCCGAGCCTGCTGCCGGCCTACGGCCTCAAGCCCGACACCCGGCGCTGGGACGACATCACCCAGGTCACCGACGCCCTGTTCAAGGTGCGCGGCGCCGTGCGCAAGTTCCACTCGTCGGAATACATCAACGGCCTCGCCAACGGCGACCTGTGCTTCGCGGTGGGCTATTCCGGCGACGTGATGCAGGCCAAGAAGCGCGCCGAAGAGGCCAAGAACGACGTCGAAATCGCCTATTACGTGCCGCGCGAGGGGTCGCTCATGTGGTTCGACGCGTTCGCGATCCCCAAGGACGCCCCCCATGCGGCGGATGCCCACGCCTTCATCGACTACATGATGCGGCCCGAGGTGGCGGCAGCCAACACCAACTTCGTTTCCTATGCCAGCGGCAACGCCGCCGCGAAGAAGTTCGTCAAGGCGGAGATCCTGGGCAATCCCGGCATCTACCCGGACGACGCCACCCTGCAGCGCCTGTTCGTCAACACCGCCTGGGACGACCGGACCCAGCGCTTCGTCACCCGGGCCTGGACCCGGGTGCGCACGGGGCGCTGACGCGCCGCTACGCGACGGCCGGCGGCTCGTCGGCCTCCGGACCCGTCGGTGAATTCAGGATGTCCTCGAGTTCGTCCACGAGCCGATCGATCTGATCGGGCGTCGCCAGGACCTTGAGGGTCTGGCCGTCCTGCGTCGCGAAGGCGAGTTCGATGTCCTCGCCCGAACGGGCGGCGAGGATGCGGGCGAGGCGGTGGGTGGCGCTCATTGGGATCTCCGGGGGTGAGGCGTTATCGGACGAGGAGGGCCACGGCCACGGCCGGGCCGCAGGTGGAGGCCCAATCGGCCCCCGTCGCGGGAAGCCGGTCGGCGATGAGGTCGGTGAGCGCCACGGCCGGACGGCCGAGGCGGGTCGCCAGACGCTCGGCGACGAACCGCCCGGCGCCGCAGACCACCAGGGGGGCGTCCGCCGGCAGGTCGCTGCGCGACAGCAGCAGCGCCGCCGCATCGTGGAGCGGGCGCAGCTGCGCCTCCGCGAAGTGGGCGGCGAGCGCCCGCCAGTCCGCGGGATCGCCCTCGCCGTGGTCGCGGCCGATGATGCGGGCGAGCCGGATCTCGCTCTCGGCCAGGGATTTGCCCTTGCCGTCGGCGCTCTGCTGCTGATCGGCGGCGTCGGGCAGGTCGCCGGTGATGCGGTAGACATCCGCCATCGTGGCGAAGGTCTCGGCCATGAGCCGGGTGCGTCGGCCCCGGAACGGGGCATGGTCGCAGAGCGCGATGAGGTGGGAGCGCACCACCCCCGTGTAGACGAGTTCGCCCGTCTCCAGGCGCTCGGCATCGCTGTAGCCCGATGCCGCCGGCGTCCCCCCGACGACGGGGATCAGGTCGGCGGTGGTGGAGCCGATATCCACGAGGAGCGCGTGGGCGTGGTGCCGGCCGACCAGGGCGGCCGTGGCGTGCCAGTTGGCCGACGCGATGTCGGCGGCGGCCGTGCGGGCGTATTCCGGCGCGAGGAGACCGGCGCGGCCGCCGTAGATCCGTACGGACCCTTTGAGATGGGCGGCGGCCCAGCCGGCGAGTTGCGCCACGCCGTCGGCCCGATCGGAAAAACAGTCGGTGAGTTCGCCCGTCATGGTGACGACGTGGTCGGCGGGAGCCCGCGCCCAGTCGGGGAGCTGGGCGAACGTCTCGTCGAGGGCCGGCAGGCCGCGCCACAGGCGGCACGGCGCCTGCACCACGGTCTCGACCCGGCCGCCGCACACGAGGGCCGCCTTGACATGGACCCCGCCGAGATCCCAGCCGATGACGGGCGTTTGTGCGGGGGCGGATGCTGCTGACACGGAGGCGGGCCTGGGAACGGAGAGCGGGATGGCGGACGGATTCGAGATCATTCCGGTGATCGACCTGCGCCACGGGCAGGTGGTGCGGGCACGGGCCGGCGAGCGCGCCTCCTATGCCCCGATCGTGACGCCGTTGGCAAAGGAATCGTCGCCCGGGGCCGTGGCGCGCGGACTCATGGCAGCGGTGCGAGCGACCCGCCTCTACGTCGCCGACCTCGATGCGATCATCGACGGCACCCCGCCCGACCGGGAGAGCCTGGAGGCGATCCGGTGTGCCTGCCCGGATGCGCGGCTCTGGGTCGATGCGGGCTTTTCGCACGCCGCCGGGGTGGACGCGTTTCTCACCGCCGGCCTCGGGCGGCCGGTGATCGGCAGCGAGAGCCAGACGGATGCCGGCTTGGTGCGGGCGCTCGGCGGGCGGGCCGTGTTCTCCCTCGACACGCGGGGGAGCGAGCGGCTCGGGCCGGATGCGCTTCACGACGAACCGGCCCACTGGCCGCGCGACGTGATCGTGATGACCCTGGGCCGGGTCGGTGCCGGGGCCGGGCCGGATCTTGACCGGCTTGCCGCCCTGCGGGCTTCGAGCCCGGCGACCCGCCTCTATGCGGCGGGGGGCGTACGCGGCCCGGCGGATGTGGCGGCCCTGGCGGGGATCGGCGTCGCCGGCGCCCTCGTCGCCTCCGCGATCCACGATGGTTCGCTCGGGGCGTAGTGCAAAAAGAAGGGGCGGCCGAAGCCGCCCCATCCGAAGAGTTCATCGTCCGAGGAAGATGGATGCCAGTCGCTGGATCAGGCCCCGCGGTGCGGGCGGAGGCTCACTCTGCCCAGGACTGCCCCCAATCTAAGCGTTCGACGCGAAGGGGTGCGAAGCCGAGTTGCGCTGCTCGGTGGCCTGAGCGGCGGTGGGCTCGCCCTTGACGGCGCGCTGGATGGACAGCTTGACGGCGTCGTAGTTGTACTTCTGGATCTTGGCGTCGTCGGCCGCTTCCCAGTGAATGAACACGCCGACCAGGATGAACAGGTCGTCGGCCTCGTCGGCGGGGATGATACCCTCGGCGACGGCGTCCTGCACGGCCTTGGCGACGCCGTGCTGGGCGGGGCCGAACATCTGGACGGCCTGACGGGCGTCGTTGATGGTGACCTTGTTGAACATCAGGGTGTTCGGCTTGCAGGGCAGGTTCGGCGCGATGACCGCGAGCAGGCTGGTGAAGCCGTGCTTGTTGTTCACGAGGCCGTTGCAGAAAGCCGTCTCGGCCGGCGAACCGCGCGGTCCGATGATGAGATCGATGTGGGCGACCTCGTTGCCATCGCCGACGAGAGCCTCGCCGACCAGAACCTTGTTGATCTTCGCCATGTGGGGTTTCTCCCAGGAGTCTTGAAAAGACGTGACCGCCCTCGAAGACGAGCGCGGCCGAAAGCTATCCTTGTTCACGGCGTCCAGCCCCCGAAAGGGCGGACCGGTTAGCCCGGATCGCGGCGCGGACCCTACTCTGGGCGTTTGCCCGGAACAACCCTGCGCGAAGCGTGGTTTCCGGCAAATTATTTGATCTGGGCCGGAACAAACGCTGACGATGGTGAATCCGCAGTCAGTGTTTCGTCGGCGCAGGTCAGACGAGCAGATGATCGAGGAACAGGGTCGCCACGGTGAAATCGGCGCTGGTGCCGGGGTTGAGTCCGGCCGCCTTCCAGGCCCGGTCCTTCGCCATCAGAGCGTCCACGGGCAGGACCGCGAGATCGAGGTCGAGGAGATCCACGGCCTCCGCGCGCAGGGCCTCGGCGACGGGCAGCCCGTGCTTGCGCGTCACGTGACTGTCCGGCACGCCGGCGAGGTAGGCGAGGAAGACGGCCGTCGTGGTCCACGGCGCCGACAGCTCCCGTGCCCGCGCCGCCGCCAGGGCCGGCAGGCCGATGTCGAAGAGATCGGCGAACCCGGTGACGTACGCGCGGGCGATGGCGTCGCGCGGGGCCGCCTCCGCCATGCCCGTCAGCAGGGCGGGCGGGGTCCCGGAGCCGGTCACGTCGTGGCGCTCGACCGTGCCGAGGCCACCGGGATTGGCCAGCCGGATGGCGGCGTAGACTTCCTCCGCGTCCCGTCCGTCGAGGCCGTCGAGCACCCCGGCCAGGGCGGCGCGCAGCGGCGTGCCGGCCTCGGCCGCCAGCGCCAGGGGCGCGCAGAGGAGCAGGATTCCCAGATTGGTGTTCTGGCCCACCGCCGCCAGGGTCGCCTCCATGGCGGTGCGGACCCGTGGTCCCACCCGCGTGCCGGTTCGTGCCAGATGCGGGGCCGAGACCTCGGCACTGATGACGAAATCGCGGGTGGCCATGCGATGGCCGTCGGCGAAGGCATGGACGTTGCCGGGTTTCAGGGCGTCGAGCTCGGCGAGGCAGCTCGCCCGGTAGGCTTCGCCGATGGCCGTGAGGCGGGTCATGCGCGCGGCCCTATCCCCGGAGCCCTCATCCCAGGGCCGAGACGAGGCGCGGGGGCCGCGCCGTCCGCACGGCGGCGAGGAAGCCGCGCGCGACCGCGAGCGCGATGTCGACCTCGACGACCTTCTGCAGGCCCGACCAGGCCGGCATCGAGTTGACCTCGAGGACGAGGAAGCCGCCCTCCCCGTCCTCGACGAGATCGATTCCGGTGTAGTCGACCCCCACCGCCGCCGCGGCACGCTCGGCGAGCTCGGCCGCCGCGGGCGGCATGGTCCAGGGCAGCGGCCGACCCCCGCGGTGGACATTGGTGATCCAGCCGTCGCCCTCGCGGATCATCGCCGCGATGGCGCGGCCCTCGCAGACGAACACCCGGTAGTCGCGCCACAGGCCGTCGCTGCGGGCGACGTAGCGCTGGAGATAGTAGACCCGGGACACCGCGTCCTCGCCCGGCAGATCGTCGGGGGTCTCGATGAGCTGGAGCCCCTCCCCTTGCGAGCCGAACAGGGGCTTCAGCACCAGGGGCCGGCCGGGACCGGCCTCGCGGGCCACGATCTCGGCCGCCGCCGCGCGCTTGGAGACCACGAAGGTGTCGGGCGTCGGCAGGCCGGCGCGGTCGATGAGCAGGCTCGTCATCGCCTTGTCGACGGAGCGCTCGATGGAAGCGGGCGAGTTCCACACGGTGGTGCCCGAGGCGACGAGGGCGTGGAGCACGCCCAGCCGCATGGTGGTGGCCTCGAAGGTGCCGCCGGCCACGGTCCGCAGCAGGACGCCGTCCGGCAGGGCGTCGGGAAAACCCGGCACCCGCAGGGGCTCCCGTCCGCCCGTCCGGATGGCGACGTCGGCCAGGGAGAACAGCACCGGCTCCGCACCGAGATGCTCCAGGGCGGCCTTCAAGCGCGCCTTGTGCCAATTGCCGTTGTCGGCCGCGAGCCCGATCCGCATTGTCTTGTTCTCACACGATATCCGGATTGATCCGGCCGGGCTGCCGCGCAGTCCCCTCGTCCCGCTTGCGGGGAGTGGACCGTGCCGATCCTGTCGTCGTCACGGCGAGGCGGCAGTCGAGGGTGAGGGGGCGTCAGCGAAGGAGTCTCGTCCGGAGACACCCCCTCACCCTCGCTTCGGCTGGCGCCGTCGCTGGCCGCCGGGGTCCATGCGGCCCTCTCCCCGCCCGGCGGGGAGAGGGGGCAGGCGCCCTGCCCCCGTGATCCACGTCAGCCGAACGAGGCTTCCACCAGCTCCGGCATCAGCCGGCCGCCGCGAAAACTCTTGCCCGTGGTGACGGAGGTGACGATGACCTCGGCCGGGCTGAACAGGGCCCCGTCGATCTTGTAGAAATCGCCGTTCACCCGGCCGAAGATGTCGGCGAAGGGCGCGCCGTGGTCGGCCGAGGTGGTCGACGGCAGCTGCTCGGCGAGTTGGCGGGCGTCCGCCTCGTCGGCCTCGACGTAGAGGTGAACCCGGCCGCCGTAGATGATGGCGTCGTTGGTGCGGCCCATGGCCTGGATGAAGTCCGGGTGCTGGGGCGACAGCGGCGCCGAGCCGAGCCCGTCGACGATCTTGTGCAGGTCGAACCCGACGGTGTGAGCCTTGTGCAGAGCGACTTCGAGGACGCGGGCGACCACCTGGGTCGCGCCCGCGAGACTCTGGGTCGGGGCGTAGATGAAGGTGAGCTGCGCCGGGCTGAGGCCCGTGGCCTCGGCCACCTTGGCGATCACGGAGGCCGGCGGGCCGCCGGCGGCTTCGAGCACCAGGGCGGTCTGGGTGGCGGTGTCCTTGTAGCCGAGCTCGGCGTAGAGGTCCTCCACCACGGCGACGGCGCGGCCTGGGCCGGAGCCGAGGGCGAAGAAGCCGGAATCCCCGGTCTCGTCGGCGAGCGACCAGCCCGCATACTGGCTGCCGAGGCAGGCGATGACCGGATCGGACGAGTGCACCACCACGGAGTACGGCCAGGCCGCGACGGGGCCGGACGGCGCGATGGTGACGGTGCCGAGGCCGCCGAGGCAGATCTCGGCAATGCGGCGGCCGGCCTCGATGGAGCCGCGCACGGAGGCGCCGGCATCGACCATGCGGGCGCCGTCCTGCGTGGTCACGGCGAGGCGCAGCAGGCCGGCATCGGCGACGAGGCGCTCGACCAGGGGAGCGGTGAGCGCATTGACGCTCGGATAGGGGCTTTTGGGCGCGGTCGGACGCGTGGTCATGGGTGTTCCTCCGTCAGATCGAGCAGGGTCCGCAATCGGGCAGCCCGGCCTCGCAACATCTCTCTCGTGGCGGCCGAGTCCGTCCCCGTTGCGAACAGGGTACACAGGGGCGCGTCGCGCGCCACCGTGCTGCCGGATCTTGGGCGATCGCGCACGAAATCCGGCCAGTCGAGCGGCGGCATCGGCGCGTAGCCGGTGGCCGCGTAACAGATTTCCGTGGCCGCCGCATCCACCGGCGCTTCCTCCACGGCAGGCAGGCGGCCGAGGCTCGCCGCGATGTGATGGGCGAGCAGCGGCGTCGGGCGCCGGTCGAGGACGTCGAGGGTGGCGCCGGGGCGCGGGTTGATCTCGGTGAGCCACCAGTGTTCATCGGACACGAGCAGGTCGGCGCTGGCGAGGCCCCGCAGCCCGGTTTCCAAGACGATGCGTTCGACCGCCTCGGCGATCCGGTCGACCATGCGCGGGGCGAGGGCCGGCCCCTCGTGGCGCGCACGCTCCACGGCGCCGGCATAGCGGAACGGGCGCAGGGGCGTGGGTGCGCTCCACTGCTCCGTGACGCCGACGACGGCGATGTTCCGGCCGTCCGCCAGGAAGGCCAGGGCATGGGCCCGGCCCGGTACGCGGGCCTGGAAATAGGCGCCGGGTGGCGCCGGCCCGGCGGTCGCCGCCCGGATATGGGTGCCGCCCGAGCCGCCGGCCCGCTTCAGGAGCCATCCGGCCCGGTCGGGCACGGGATCGCGGGTGACGGCGGGATGGGGCACGCCGAGATGGGCGCACAGGCCCGCGAAGCCGAGCGGGTCCTTGAGGCGCGCGACCGTGTCGGGCGCTGCGCCGAGGAGGCGGAAGCGCGCCGCGAGGGCGGCCATGAGATCGGGCGTACCCTCGAAACCGC
Source organism: Methylobacterium sp. Leaf87 (assembly GCF_001422775.1). Taxonomy (NCBI): domain Bacteria; kingdom Pseudomonadati; phylum Pseudomonadota; class Alphaproteobacteria; order Hyphomicrobiales; family Methylobacteriaceae; genus Methylobacterium; species Methylobacterium sp. Leaf87. Next base: position 70,116 of record NZ_LMMI01000003.1, read on the forward strand.
TGCCGAGGACGAGCCCGACCGGTGGCCGGTCGGCCAGGGCGGACAGGGCATCGAGGTCCGCGCTCACATCCCGCCCGCCGAGGCGCCCGTCGCCGAACCGGCCCGATGCGCGGCGGTGGTGCTCGGCGAGGTCGAGGGTGTCGTCGTCGCCGAACAGGTCGAGGACCAGCGGGCGAAACCCCGCCCGTCGCGCCGCCTGAGCGAGGGCACGACCGGATTGGGCGGCGACGAGGAGCGTGTCGCCCGTCGCAGCGCCTGCGGGACCGGACAGGGCGCGCGCCTCGCCGATGGGGACGGGCCGAACCGGTTAGCCCGCGACCTCGACGGCCACCGTGTAGGCATCGCGAAAATCGAGGCAGAGGGGCTCCTTGGCCTCGAGCATGCGGCGGAACAGGCGCGACTGGGTCTGGTACTTCACGTTGCCCACCGCCAGCGCGCCGATGCCGACGCCCTTGCCCACCGGCAGGGGCACGTCGACGGCGTTGACGTCGATCCCGGCGATGCCGGCCGGGGGGACGGCGTTGACGTCGGAGGCCACGAGGAGGTTCGGCGCGGATTCGAGATCCTCTGCCGTGAGGATCGAGACCCCGGCGGGGCCGGCCGAGAGGATCACGTCGGCCTTCGTGATGGCGGCGCGCCGGGCCTCCACGGTGGACCCGTCCACGGACCCGACCTCGACGCCGAAGCGCCAGCGCATGGTGTGGGCGATCTTGCTGACGCGCTCCTCGCCGTCATGGCCGACGATGGTGGTCTCGGCCCCGTTGAGCGCCCCGATCACCGCCGCCACGTAGGCGACGACGCCGGCCCCGCCGAAGATCACGATGCGCTTGCCGGCGAGCTCCGTGTCGAACTTCGCCTTCAGGGCGCGGGTCACCTCGGCGACCATGGCCGCCCCCGTTGTGAAGGAGCCGGCCGGGTCGGCGAAGATGTGGTTGGCGAACGGCGGCACCAGGGCCTTCTTGGCCCGGTCGACCATGTCGAGGGCCTCCTCGGCGTTCTTGCCGGCGATGAAGATGCCCGTGCGCGTCCCGTCCTGGGGCGAGCGCGAAAAGATCGAATCCTGCACCAGGGACGTGACGTCGGGCAGGCTCGCGCCCGTGTAGGTCGCGATGGTCTCGAACCCGGCATCGACGGCCATGTTCACGTCGAACGGGCTCATGTGCTTGAGGGGCGTGATCATGTGCAGGATCGAGCGGGCCATGGCGGGTTTCCCTCCGTGCGGTCGCAGTCAGTTCCAGAAGACTTGCCCCGAGCGTGCGCCGGGGTGGTGAAATGTCAAAGCCGGTCGTTGCGACGCCGGTCAAGGATCGGAGTAGGCCGCCCGCCTTAAAGCGGCGTCACCGTGGCGCCGGTGTTTCGCCCGCGTGCGATGAGGAAGCGCAACGGGCCGGGCTGCTCCAGGGACGCGACGAGGCGGCGCGCCACGTCCTCCGACGGCACCAGGGCGAAGCCCGTCGGCCCCCACGAACTCTGCCCATAGCCGCTGATCCCCTGCGCCGCGACGGCGGAGAGCGCCTCGGCCACGGCGGGGCTGGCGTAGCGCCCCCCCTGGTGGGGGGCGAAATGGTCGCCGATGAGGCGCTGGATCCGGGTGATGCCGGCGCCGAATCCTTCGGGTTCGGCGGTGGCGGCGGCGGGCAGCACCTGCATGAGGACGAGGCGGCAGATCTCGGCGGCCTGAGCCTCGGGAAAGCGCGGCAGATCGCGAAAGGCCTCGGTCTCGTGGGTGCCGTGGACGCCGGTCATGCCGGTGTCGAGGATGAGGACGACGCGCCAGGCCTCTGGATAGTCGAGCCGCGCGATCACGGGTGGGGGCGTGCCGAGGCCGTCGCGGCCCCCGTCGACGATGAGTCCCCCTTGCGTGAACGCCGCTAGGCCGACGCCGGAGCGGTTGCCCCGGTCGAGGGCGTCGGCGAAGGCCTCCGGCGCGAAGGCCCGGCGGGCGAGGCGGGCCAGGGCCGCCGCGACGGCCAGCGCCAGCTGCGTGCCGGAACCGAAGCCCGCATGGGCGGGCATCGTCTCCTCGACGGTCAGTGCCGCGTGGCCCTCGATCCCGAGATGGCCGGCCGCCGCCAGGGCGTAGCCGTGCGCCCGCGCGGCTTCTGGGCCCGTCACCGTCAGGCTGGTCGCTGCGCGCGCCGTGAGGGTGACGGCCGGGGCGTCGAGGGCGAGGCCGAGGCTGCCGAAGCGTCGACCGAGCCCGCCGTGCAGGTCGAGGAAGCCGAAATGCAGGCGGCCCGGCGCGTGCACCCGCACGCCCCGCGTCGCCACGTCGTCCCCTGCCCCGTCCCCTGCCCCATCCGGGATCTGTGTCACGTCGATCCCTCTCGATCCTGCGGGCCGCATCATACGGCTCGGTCAATCGCGTCGCTGCGGAGCGGATTGCCCGGCAGCGGGCTTCTCCCACGGAGCGCGGACGCCTCGCAAGCGCCGCGAGCGCATCCATCCTCCGGCCTGCATCGCGCGGAGTCCGTCGGAAGTTTCGGTGCTGGGGCAAGTCAAAGCTCGGGCAAGCCAAAAAATTCCAGCCTCAATCGGTTCGGCGTCGGCCCCGGGACTTGCTTGGGGCGTCGCCCCGATGCAAACGTGCCGCCCGATCGTTCTGGACTGGCTCAGTCCCGCCGTGCGCGACCCCTGTTTTCGTGGTGTGTGCCGGGCTCTCGATTTTCCAAGGTGCAAAGTATGGCGGCCTGGGTGAAGGGTGGTGCGACGGATGCGGACGCAGCGGTGGAAGCCGCCGCGACCCTCCTCGCTGCGGCGCGCACGCCCATCGTGGCGGGCCTCTGTGCCGAGCTGAGCGCCGTGCGGGCGGCCTATCATCTCGCCGATGCCATCGGCGCTTCCGTCGATCCCGTGGCGGGCACGAGCCTCTACGCCGAACTGGGCTCCCTGAGCCGGACCGGCGGGATGCTGACCACACCGGCCGAGACCACGGGCCGGGCGGATGCTGTCCTCATCGTCGGCAACGCGCCGTGGGACCGGCCCATCGTCGGGGAGCTTGCTAAATCCGCGCCGACGCGGGGACGCGCCGCCGGGGCCGAGCGCACCCTCCTGTCGCTGGGCGGTCCGGGCAACGGCGCGACCCGGCACGTGGCCTATCCGGCCGAGGCCGGTGGTCTCGCGGTCTCCGTCGCGCATCTGCGCGCCTACCTGAAGGGGCATCTCGCGGGTGAGACCGCCTATGGCGATCTCGCCAAGCGTCTCGCCGCCGCCCAGTACGGCGTCGTCCTGTACGACGCGGCCGAGCTCGGCGAACTCGGCGTCGAGATGCTCCAAGGCATGGTCAAGGACCTCAACGAGGTCACGCGCTTCTTCGCCCTGCCCGTCTCCGACCCGTTCCAGGGCCGTGCCCTCCTCCAGCTCGCGGCCTGGATTACTGGCCAGGCCCCCCGCGTCGGGTTCGGCCGCCACGTGCCCGAGCACGATCCCTGGCGCTTCGACAGCGCCCGCCAGATCGCCGCCGGCGAGGCCGATGCCGCCCTGTGGCTCGCCTCCCTCCCCGCGCCCCGGCCGGACTGGCTGGGCACCCTGCCCGCCATCGCCATCGTCGGCGAGGGTAGCCCCGAGGCCACGGGCGACGCCGCCGAGATCGTCATCGCCGTCGGCGTGCCGGGCGAGAGCGCCGGCGGTGCCCTGTGGAACGACCGGCGGGCCACCGTCACGTACGCGCCGCCCACGGGCCCGTCGGCCGAACTGACGGCCGCCGGCGTGCTCGGCGCCATCCAGGACCGACTCGTAGAGATGAAGGCCGCCTCATGCTGATCCGCATCCAGGGGGGACGGGTCGTCGATCCGACGGCCGGACGCGACGCCGTCGGCGACGTCTGGATCGAGAACGGCCGGGTCGTCGCCGCCTCCGAACGCACGCCCGACCAGACCATAGACGCCACGGGCTGCGTGGTGATGGCCGGCGGCGTCGAGGTCCATTCGCACATAGCCGGCGGCAACGTGGTGATGAGCCGCCTGCTCCTGCCGGAGCTCTACACCAGCGAGGCGGCCCCCGAGGGCCATCCCTTCGCGCATGCGGGCGGCTCGGCCGCCTGGATCGGCGCGAACTATGCGCGGATGGGCTACACCATCGCGGTCGAGCCGGCGATGCCGCCGGCGAGCGCCCTCTCGACCCAGCTCGAACTCGCCGACATTCCGCTGCTCGATCGCGGCGCCCTCACGGTGATGGGCAACGACGACCACCTGCTCCAGCTCCTGCGCCAGCGCGAGGGCAAGGCGGCGGTGCGCGACCTCGTCGCGCTTGCGGTCGCCACCTCGCGGGGGCTGGGCGTCAAGTGCATCAACGCGGGCGGCGCCTCGGCCTTCAAGGACGGGATGCTGAAGCTCAGCCTCGACGAGGACATTCCCGTCTACGGCCTGTCCACCCGCAAGATCATGACGGCCCTGCTCGATGCGGTCGAGGAGATCGGCGTGCCGCACCCGCTGCACGTCCATTGCAACAACCTCGGCATTCCGGGCGCCGACGAGTCGTTCGTGGACACCCTCGAAGCGGCGGAAGGCCGGCGCATCCACTTCGCCCACGCCCAGTTCTACGCCTACGGCGTCGCCGATCCCGAGAATCCGGCCACCGGTGGATTCCGCTCGGCGGCCGAGCGCATCACCGAGGCGATGGAGAAGCACCCCAACGCCACCTTCGACGTCGGCCAAGTCGCCTTCGGCCAGACCGTGACCATCTCGCTCGACATCCTGCGCCAGTTCGCGGGCCGCAAGGGTGCCAATCCGAAGAAATGGATCCTCACGGCGGGGGACGCGGAAGGCGGCGGCGTCGTGCCGTTCCTCTACAAGCCGCGCGGCGCCGTCAGCTCCCTGCAATGGGCCATCGGCCTGGAGCTCATGCTGCTCTCCAAGGAGCCGGAGCGCACGATCCTGACGACGGACCATCCCAATGGCGGTCCGTTCACGGATTACCCGCACATCATCCATTTGCTGATGGACAAGGAGAAGCGCGACCGCGAGATCGCCGGCCTCCATAAAGTCATCGGCGAGCGCTCGGGCCTGTGCGCCATCGAGCGCGAGTACAGCTTCTCCGAGATCGCGCAGCTCACCCGCTCGGGCCCGGCCAAGCTCCTCGGGCTAATGGATCGCGGCCACCTGCGCGAGGGCGCGCGGGCCGACGTCGCCATCTATCGCGACGATCGGGATCGCACGGCGATGTTCGCCCGGGCGAAGTACGTGCTCAAGGACGGGGTGACCATCGTCGAGGACGGCGAGGTCGTGGCCTGGACCTCCGGGCACACCCTCGAACTCACCGTCGAGTCCGACAAGGCCATGGTCGCCCGCTCGGAGACTTACCTGCAGGACCGCTTCGGCGCGGGCCTGAGCTCCTTCAAGGTGCCGGACGAGGCCTTCCCGAAGGCGGACGTGTTCGAGGAGGTCGCATGTCTGGCTTGAAGGACATGTCCGGCTTGAAGGATGGGCGTCGCGTGAGGACCGGTGGCTGACATGACGGAACTCACCCTCAACGGGATCCCGGTGATCGACACCTTCGCCGAGGCGTTCGACGTCGCCGGCACGGCGATCATCATCACCAACGATACGGCGAAGTGGGCGATGATCGCCGCCGTCACCATGACGGGGTTCGCCACGTCCGTGATCGGCTGTGGCGCCGAGGCCGGCATCGATTGCGAACTGTCGCCCGAGGAGACGCCGGACGGGCGCCCCGGCGTGCGCGTCCTGCTGTTCGGCTTCGAACCGAACGGCCTGAAGGACCAGCTCCTCAAGCGCGTCGGCCAGTGCATCCTCACCTGCCCGGGCACCGCGTGCTACGCCGGCGTCGACGGCCCCACGAAAATAAAACTCGGCGGCGCCATCCGCTACTTCGGCGACGGGTTCGCCGTGGCCAAGCGCCTGCCCGATCCCATCACCGGCCAGTCGCGCCGCTACTGGCGCATCCCGGTCATGGACGGCGAGTTCCTGTGCGAGGACTTCGTCCGCGCCGTGGACGGGGCGGTCGGCGGCGGCAACCTGCTGTTCCTCGGCCGCAACCACGCCGAGACCCTGAAGGTCGCCGAGATCGCCGTCGATGCCGCCCGCACGGTCTCGGGCGCGATCCTGCCCTTCCCCGGCGGTATCGTCCGTTCGGGCTCGAAGGTCGGCGCGCGCACCAAGGGCATGATGGCCTCGACCAACGACGCCTATTGCCCGACCCTGAAGGGTCGGGCCGGCACCGAACTCTCGGCCGACGTCGGCGTGGTGCTGGAGATCGTCATCGACGCCCTGACCTCGCACGGGGTCGCCGAATCCATGCGCGCGGCCCTGCATGCGGCCACCGAGGCCGGCGCGGCCCACGGGCTCGTGGCGGTCACGGCCGGCAATTACGGCGGCAATCTCGGCCGCCATCACTACCACTTGAAGGACCTGCTCTCGAAGGAGCCGGCGAGCGAGGCTGGAGCGGCATGAGCACCCTCACCCTGCGCCAGGAGCCGCCGGAGCGGCTCGATTTCCTGCACGTCACCCCCCTGTCCCTCAGCGGACTCAGCGAGGCCGAGGCGGCGAAGCTCCCCGTCGGCACCAGCCGCCGGGGTCTGACCCTCGGCGACTGCTTCACCATCGCCCTCGACGGCTCCGAGGATCTCGTCATCGAGGGCGGCTCGTCGCGCCTCGACCGGGTCGGCGCTTCGCTGGACGGCGGCAGCATCCGGGTCGTCGGCGATGTCGGCCAGCGCCTCGGCGCGGGCATGCGGAACGGCACTGTCACGGTCACCGGCTCGGCCGGTCCATTCGCGGGGTCGGGGGCCACCGGCGGCACCATCACCATCGAGGGCGATGCGGGCGACCATGCCGGCGGGGCGGTCTACGCCGCCAAGGCCGGTCTCGACGGCGCCACCCTGATCATCAAGGGCGCGGCGGGGGATCACCTCGGAGACCGCATGCGGCGCGGCCTCATCCTCGTCGGGGCGGCCGGGGCCCATGCGGGCTCGCGGATGATCGCCGGCACCATCGCGGCGACCTCCGTGGGCGACCACCCGGGCTTCGGCATGCGCCGCGGCACGATCCTCACGGGCGGCGTCGGTGCCCTCAGCCCGAGCTTCGTCGAGACCGGGACCCACGACCTCGTGTTCCTGCGCCTCCTCGCCCGGTCGCTGCGGCCCCTGAGCCCGGCCCACGCCGACCTCGCCGCCGGGGCGCTCACCCGGTACTCGGGCGATCTCGCGACCCTGGGCAAGGGGGAGCTCTGGGTATTGGCCGCCTGACGGCGGCTGCGACAGTCGTTCAGCCCCGGAACGAGGGCTACTATATTGCGTAAATCTCCCGTGCGGGCGACCTTTCCGTCCCGCCGGGAAGCATCATCGTGCTGGCCCGCGCGTCCAGTCCGACGCATTCCAAGGCGCAGCCGATGCTCATCCTGCTCTCGATCTGTCTCCTGTCCGAGCCGACACGTTGCCGCGAGGACCGGATCGATCTCTCGTTCGAGGCCCGCAGCCCAGCCGTGTGTCTGCGCAACTCCCAGAGCGCGCTGGCCAAATGGCAGGCGGAGCATCCGGAATGGCAGGTGAACCGCTGGCGCTGCGCCGTACGGGGGACCGTTCCGCGCGATCTGTGATCGCGTCGCGAACCCCGTCCCTCGCCGGCTGAGCCGCTGCACTTGCGAAAACTGGCTTTCTGCGCCTAGACATCCGCCATGCGCGACGATGATCTGCGGATCATCTGTCGTGCATGGGAGGAAGTGGCAAGAATTGGCCGAACAATGCGCTCGCTGAAGGTTCGGTTCGCCCTGCTCCTCGGCAGCACGGCCCTGCTCGTCGTCCTGGCGGCCCTCGGCGTGCTGTGGTCGATCGGGGCGGCGGAGCGCACCATCGACCGGACCCTGGCGGCACAGGGGCGTCTCGAACTCCTGGTCGAATTGTCGGGCCGCATGACCCAGTACGGTCTCGCCGCCCTGGAGGCGGTGAGCAATCCGGACGCGCAGCCGGAAGGCCTGTCGGTTGCCCGCACCAACGTCGATCGCGCCCTGGTCGCCGTCGACGAGGCCCTGGGACGCAGCATCGCGGTCAGCGACGATCCCCTCGACCGGACGCAGTACGCCGCCCGTTCGCGCCCCCTGGCGCAGCTCCGCTCGGCTCGTGCCGTCCTCGACCGGCAGGTCGCCCAGATCTTGCGCCGGTCCGAGGACGAGCAGCGCAAGGGCGCGATCCGCGGCGCCCTCAACGGCTTCGGCGCCATGACCGGCCAGCCCCTCTCCTTCCTTATCGAAGTGGAGCGCCGTTCGATGATCGCGGGGTCGGATGCCGCGCGCGACCTGTCCGCGACCCTGCGGGTGGCGTCCCTGGCGGCGGTGGCGGCGGCGCTGGCCATCGTGTTCGGACTGTACCGGGCGGTGACGCGCCCGACGCTCGCGCGCATCGCGGCGGTGCGTCAGGCGGCGAGCGCCGTCGGCCGGGGCGAACTCGACACCCGCCTGTCCGTGGCGACCCGGGACGAGCTCGGCCTGCTCGTCGCGAACTTCAACCGCATGGCCGCCCGGCTCGCCCGGCGCGAGGGACGCCTCGCCGCCGACCGGGCCGCCCTGGAGGATACGGTCGCGGCCCGCACCACGGACCTGCGCGCCGCCAACGCGCGCCTGGAGGCCGTGGACCGTTCGCGCCGGCGGTTCTTCGCCGATGTCAGCCACGAGCTGCGTACGCCGCTCACCGTGATCCTGGGCGAATGCGACATCGCTGCCCGATCGGCCGGACGCCCCGGCATCGACTACGCGCCGGTGTTCTCCACCATCCGCAAGCGTGCCCTGCGGCTTCAGCGCCGGGTCGAGGATCTGCTCCGGGTGGCCCGTTCGGAATCCGGTCAGATCGAGCTCGACCGGCGGCCGGTCCTCGCCTCGGCGATCCTCGCCGACGCCGTCGAGGGCATGGCCTCCGAGGCGGCCCGCCGCCGCGTCGGCCTCGTCCTGGAACCCATCGCCACCGATGCGGTTCTCCTGGCCGACCGGGAATGGCTCCGTCAGGTTCTGGAAAGCCTGGTCGACAACGCGCTGCGGCATGCCCGCGGCCTGACCCGCGTCACCCTCGCGCTTTCGGTTTCCCTCGACGGCGTGGCGACCGTCACCGTCACGGATGACGGCCCCGGCTTTCCGGAGACGGGCGACGCCCTGTTCGAGCGCTTCCGTCGCGAAAGCCCGTCCGGCGAGAGCGGGTTCGGCATCGGCCTGGCCCTGGCGCGCTGGGTCGTGGAGCGGCATGATGGTGCGATCCGCTTGGGGGCCGGGCCTCAGGATCGCGGGGCGCAGGTCGCCCTCGCACTTCCCGTTTCCGACGAAGCAGCGTCGGCCTCCCATCGGACAGAGAAGGAAACCACGGCATGACGCGGGTCTTGATCGTCGAGGATGACAGCGACATTCGCGCCATGCTCGCGCGTGGCCTCGAGGCGGAAGGGTTCTCCGTGGGGGTCGCCGGCTGCGTCGACGATGCCCTCATCGCGGCGCGCGACTCGGCGCCGGAGGCCGTCGTCCTCGACATCACCCTGCCGGACGGCTCGGGCCACGATGTCTGCCGCTCGCTCCGCGAAGGCGGCTACCCCGGTCCGATCCTGTTCCTGTCTGCCCGCGACGAGGTCCGCGACCGCGCCGAAGGCCTGGCGCTGGGCGCCGACGACTACATCGTCAAGCCGTTCGTGTTCGACGAGCTCCTCGCCCGCCTGCAGACGCATCTCCTGCGCCGCAAGGAATCCGACGAGCCCCGCACCATCGTCACCGCCGGCCGCCTCGTCCTCGACCTCAACATCCGGCAGGTCGGCTTCGCGGATGCGACGGCGCGCCTCACCCCGCGCGAGGCCGAGCTCCTGGCGCTCCTCATGGACAAGGCCAACCAGCCGGTGTCGCGCGGCGACATCTTCGACAAGCTCTGGGCGGGCCAGGGTGGCCTGTCGCTGAATGTCGTCGATGTCTACGTGGGTTACCTGCGCACCAAGCTGTCGGACTTCGTTCGCTTGGGCGGCCCGGTCATCGTGACGGTCCGCGGACGCGGCTTCATGCTGGACCTCAAGGGACAGGATTTCCGGCACTGAGGGCGCGCCGCGTAAGCGCTTTCTGAGAGGATAGCGGGAGAAACCGGCAATTTAACGCTTGCCCTGCCGGGCGGAATTGTCGATATAGCTCCCGCGACAGAAACCACTGCGCCGTCAGTGTCTTACGATCTTCTTAAGGTCGATCGGGGCGCTGCTGTTCAAAAGAAACTCTGGAGAAACACCATGACCTGGGCTGCCCCCGTCGTTTCCGAGATCTGCGTTGGCATGGAAGTCACGAGCTACGAGTCGGCTGAGATCGATACCTTCAACTAAGGTTGTCGGAGCGAGCCTGAGGAGCGGGACAGCGTCGGTTCAGCCATGCATGTCGTGATCCTCGGCTCCGCCGCGGGCGGCGGCCTTCCCCAGTGGAATTGCCGCTGCCCCATCTGCTCCCTCGCCCGCGAGGATTCCACCCGCGTGAGGCCGCGGACCCAGTCGAGCATCGCTGTGTCCCCCGATGGGGATCGCTGGCTCCTGGTGAACGCCTCCCCCGATATCCGCCAGCAACTGTTCGACACTCCGGTGCTGCACCCGCGCGAGGGGCTGCGCCACTCGCCGATCCATGCCGTGCTGCTCACCAACGGCGACGTCGATCACGTCGCCGGCCTGCTGACCCTGCGCGAGGGCCAGCCCTTCACCCTCTACGGGACGGCCGGCATCCTCGATTCGGTGAACGCCAACCGGGTGTTCGACGTGATGGCCGACGGGGTCGTCGCGCGCGAATCCATCGGCCTCGATGCGGCCTTCGAGCCGGTGCCCGGGCTCACCGTCACCCTGTTCTCCGTGCCCGGCAAGGTGCCCCTCTGGCTCGAGGGGGAGACCGTGGACCTCGGCGCCGAGACCGAGACCACCGTCGGCGCGATGATCGAGGCGGGGGGCAAGCGGCTCGCCTACATTCCCGGCTGCGCCCGCGTCACCGACCGCCTCAAGGCCCAGATCACGGGCGTCGAGGCCCTGTTGTTCGACGGCACCGTTCTGCTCGACGACGACATGATCCGCGCCGGCGTCGGCACCAAGACCGGCTGGCGCATGGGCCATGTGCCGATGACGGGCGAGAACGGCTCCATCGCGGCGCTCGCCGACATCGAAATTGGCCATCGCGTCTTCGTGCACATCAACAACACCAATCCGGTGCTGGTCGAGGATTCGGCCGAGCGCGCCTCCGTCGAAGCCGAGGGCTGGACCGTGGCCCACGACGGTCTGAGCCTGTCCCTCTGACGGCCCGCGGCGGCCTGCACCGGACCCGGTCGCACCGATTGTCGGGTGGGACACGCTGGCAATTTACTGCCCCAGCACCTATGTGGTGCGCAATATAATTGCGTTCGTGGTGTCGTTGGCCTGACAGGGATCACGACACCATCTAGAAGAAGCGCCCAGGAAACGCCCACCGTTGGAGCCGGACAACGCCCATGACCGCGCCTTTCCCCACGCCCGTCGCCGATGAGACCCAGCGCCTCCTGAGCTCCGAGGAACTCGCGGCGGCCCTGCGCGACATCGGCGCGAAGCGCTACCACAACCTGCATCCGTTCCACCGCCTGCTGCACGACGGCGAATTGAACAAGGATCAGGTCCGCGCCTGGGCGCTCAACCGCTACTATTACCAAGCCATGATCCCCATCAAGGACGCGGCCGTGCTGGCGCGGATGGAGGATGCGAGTCTTCGCCGGATCTGGCGCCAGCGCATCGTCGATCACGACGGTGATGCGCCCGGCGACGGCGGCATCGAGCGTTGGCTCAGGCTCGCCGAGGGCGTCGGTTTTTCGCGAGCCTATGTGGAATCGACCGAAGGCATCCTCTCGGCGACCCGGTTCTCCGTGGACGCCTACGTCCACTTCGTGAAGGAGCGCTCGCTGCTGGAAGCCATCGCCTCCTCGCTCACCGAGATGTTCTCGCCGACCATCATTTCCGAGCGCGTCGCCGGGATGCTGAAGAACTACGACTTCATCACCAAGGACACCCTGGCCTACTTCGACAAGCGCCTCACCCAAGCGCCCCGCGACGCCGACTTCGCCCTCGACTACGTGCAGAAGCACGCCACCACCCCCGAGTTGCAGCGACAGGCGATGGCGGCGCTCACCTTCAAGTGCAACGTGCTGTGGACGCAGCTCGACGCCCTGTATTTCGCCTATGTCGCCCCAGGCCTCACCCCGCCCGACGCCTGGACCCCCGGCACCGGTCTCGTCCCCGAGACCGTGACCGCGCAGGCGGCCGGTACCGGCACGCTGGGTCCGCACGACGTGCCGCGCCTGCCGCGCGGCGTGCGCCTGCGCCACGACACCGTGCGCGGCGAGCACGTGCTGCTCGCCCCCGAGCGCACCTTCGACCTCGATGCCAACGCCGTGGCGGTGCTCGAATTCGTCGATGGGACCCGCACCGTGCGCGACATCGCCGGCCTGCTGGCGGAGAAATTCACCGCCGACCGCGCGGTGATCGAGGCCGATATCCTCGTCATGCTGAACGACCTCGCCACCAAACGGGTTCTTGAGCGATGAACGCGATCACGCCGACCGCCCCCGTCCTGCTGGCGCCCGTCGGGCTCCTGGCCGAACTGACGCATCGCTGCCCCCTGCGCTGTCCGTACTGCTCGAACCCGCTCGAACTCGACCGGCGCTCGGGCGAACTCGACACGGCGACGTGGCAGCGGGTGTTGACGGAGGCGGCGGCTTTGGGCGTGCTCCACGTCCACCTCTCCGGCGGCGAGCCGACGGCCCGCAACGACATCGTCGAGATCACTCAGACCTGCGCGAAGCTCGGCCTGTACTCGAACCTCATCACGTCCGGCGTCGGCGGAGCCCTGGCCAAGCTCGACGCCCTCTACGACGTCGGCCTCGACCACGTGCAGCTGTCGGTGCAAGGGGTCGATGCGGCCAATGCAGAAAAAATCGGCGGGTTGAAGAACGCGCAGCCGCAGAAAATGGCGTTCGCCGAGCGGGTGACCCAGCTCGGCCTGCCGCTGACGCTCAATTCCGTCATCCATCGCGGCAACATCCACGAGGTCGAGGGCTTCATCGATCTCGCCGTGAAGCTCGGGGCCAAGCGCCTGGAAGTGGCCCACACCCAGTATTACGGCTGGGCCTACGTCAACCGCGCCGCTCTGATGCCGAACAAGGCCGAGGTCGATCGCTCGATCCGCATCGTCGAGGCGGCGCGCGAGCGCCTCAAGGGCCAGCTCGTCATCGACCTCGTGGTGCCGGACTACTACGCGAAGTACCCCAAGGCCTGCGCCGGCGGCTGGGGACGCAAGCTCATGAACGTGACGCCGGCCGGCAAGGTGCTGCCGTGCCACGCCGCCGAGACCATCAAGCAGCTCGAGTTCTGGTACGTCACCGACCACTCGCTCGGCGACATCTGGGCGAACTCGCCGGCCTTCACCGCCTATCGCGGCACCGACTGGATGCAGGAGCCCTGTCGCTCGTGCGACCGGCGCGAGAAGGATTGGGGCGGCTGCCGCTGCCAGGCGTTGGCGCTCGCCGGCGACGCCGCCGCCACCGACCCGGCCTGCTCGCTCTCGCCGCTCCACGCCAAGGTGCGTGATCTCGCCACGGAAGAAGCGGCCGAGACCCCGCCCGACTACACCTACCGGACCATCGGCAGTAACGTGCAGCCCCACGTGCGTACGCCGCTCAACGAGGACGTGTCCCTTTGAAGTCTGCGACCCTTGCCGCACTGCTGATGCTGGCGGCCACCTCCGCCCTGGCCCAGAGCACGCCCCCGACCGAGGCTCCGGCCGTCGCCAAGGCCAGCACGGGCGCTCCGAACGCCTCCGACCTGCTGTTCGAGCGACCGCAGATGCAGAACGTGCCCCCCGGCACGAAGCTCACTTACGGCTACATCCGCCGCAGCGGGATCTCGAAGGGCCCGTTCGGGCCGCCCCTGGACGATACGATCAAGCTGGGCGTCGAGGCCGGACAGAGCGCGGACAGCCGTGATATCCGGGTCGAGATGTTCTCGGGTGCCAACCGCTTTCCCGCCGGCCCGTTCGAGAACATGCCGGGCAACCCCGTGATGACCCTGTTCCTGGAGCATCACCTCATCGACATGGCACGGGTGCTTTCGGCCAACCCCCGCTACATCAAGAATGCCATCCGCAAGGGGCTTCGCGACAACGCGACGGTGACGCCGACCACCATCGACTACAAGGGGCGGACCGTGTCCGCTTGGCGCATCGAGACGCAGCCTTTTCTGGACGATCGGATGAAGGAGCGCATGCGCGGGATGGAAAACATCCGCTATACTTTCGTGACGTCCGATTCCGTACCCGGCGAACTCGTCTCCATCGAGGCGCAGTCGAAGAACGCCGAGGGTGGCGAACTCCTGGAAGAGAACCTGACCTATGTTCCGAACGCTGGTTGAGCGTCTCGCCCTCCCCGCCCTTCTCGTCGCCGGCCTCGCCGGTCCGTTGCAGGCGACGGAGCTAGAGAACGACTATCCGACCGAGACCCGGGCCGATTACATCTTCGGCTGCATGGCGGCGAACGGCCAGTCCCGCGAATCCCTGTCGCGCTGCTCGTGCTCCCTCGATGCCCTAGCGTCGATCCTGCCCTACGACCGTTACGTCCAGGCCAGCACCGTGCTGTCCATGCGTCAGGGCATCGGTCAGCGCGCCAACGAGTTCAAGTCGACCAAGGTCTTCGACGACAAGGTCGCCGAGCTCCGCCGGGCGCAGGCCGAGGCCGAGATCCGCTGCTACCGCGGCGGCGCCTGACGATCCACACAGCGGGAACGCCCGGACCCGACGCCATCCATGGGGATCGCCGCCGTCCCGGGCATTAACGCGAGCCTGCCCCCAGATACGCCCCGTGGACCCCTACCGGTCGGTCCACGGGGCGTTCTCCTGAGTGGTTCAGCTCTCGCCGCGCGCCACCCGGGCTTCGTATTCCGGCAACTCGATCTGGCCTTCCTTGGCGACGCGCGCCTTGTCTTCCTCGGGGATCACGTCGGCCACCATGTCGAGGCGCTTCCAGAGGGCCAGCGGGGTCTCCTTGTCGGGCGTCGGCACGTACTTGTTCTGTGCCACCTTCTGGTACTTGTGGATGTAGCGCGGGCAGTTGACCCACGCCTTGGTGACCTCGACCCGCACGAGATACTTGGCCTCGGTGTACTCGGCCATCAGGGGGTCGTCGCGCAGCATCCGGGCATGACCCTGGACGCGGACCCGATGCGGGGTCTCGAAGTCGATGAACAGCAGGCCGACCTTGGACTGACCCTCGATGTTGCCCATCGAGTACCACATGCCGTTTCCGTCGAAGCCCGGGAAGACGAGGGTGTTGTCGTCCAGCACCTTCACGAAGCCAGGGCTGCCGCCCTTGTAGGAAACGGTGGGCATGCCGTCCGGATCGACGGTGGATAGGAAGAACATGTCCCGGCTGTTGATGAAGGCGGCCTCGTCCTTGCCGATCCCGTCATGCACCCAGCCGGTGTCGAGGCGCTCGGCGAGCTTGACGGTGTTGTACTCTTCCTGAAGCGCGCGATGCGCGTCGTAGTAGAGCGATGCCATGGGTGTCCTCCGTGTGTCGGCCGCTCTCGAGGTGGGCGGCCGTTGCGGAGATGATTGCCGGGATTTTCGGTAGATCACAACAGCGGGGCGCGCCCTTCTCCCCTCCGCGGGAGAAGGTGGCACGCGAAGCGGGTCGGACGAGGGGGGCTACGATGGCGAACGTGGCGCTGCTCCTCTCCCGGTCGCTCCGCGACCACCCTCCCCCACGAAGGGGGGAGGGTTTCGCGCACGAAAAAGCCGGCGCCGCTGTCGCGACGCCGGCTTCATACATGGGGCGCAGCCGAGCAGAGCACGGCTGCGCCATCCCGAAAAGAATCAGTTCTTGGCCTTGTCGACGAGGGCCTTCTCGGAGATCCACGGCATCATGCCGCGCAGCTTGGCGCCGACTTCCTCGATGGGGTGGGCGGCGAGCTTGGCGCGGGTGGCCTTGAACGAGGTCTGGCCGACCTTGTTCTCCAGCATCCAGTCGCGGGTGAACTTGCCCGACTGGATGTCGTTGAGGACGCGCTTCATCTCGGCCTTGGTCTCCGGCGTCACGATGCGCGGGCCGGTGACGTACTCGCCGTACTCGGCGGTGTTGGAGATCGAGTAGTTCATGTTGGCGATGCCGCCCTCGTAGATGAGGTCAACGATGAGCTTCACCTCGTGGAGGCACTCGAAATAGGCCATCTCGGGAGCGTAGCCGCCCTCGACCAGGGTCTCGAAGCCGGCCTTGATCAGCTCGACGAGGCCGCCGCAGAGGACGGCCTGCTCGCCGAACAGGTCGGTCTCGCACTCTTCCTTGAAGGTGGTCTCGATGATGCCGGCGCGGCCGCCGCCATTGGCCGAAGCGTAGGACAGGCCGAGGTCGTGGGCGTTGCCGGAGGCGTCCTGCGCGATGGCGATCAGGGTCGGCACGCCGCCGCCCTTGAGGTACTCGCCGCGCACGGTGTGGCCGGGGCCCTTGGGGGCGACCATCAGCACGTCGAGGTCCTTGCGCGGCTCGATGAGGTTGAAGTGCACGTTGAGGCCGTGGGCGAACAGGAGGGCGGCGCCCTGCTTCATGTTCGGCTCCAGGGACTCCTTGTAGATGTCGCCCTGGAGTTCGTCCGGGGTGAGCATCATGACGACGTCGGCCTGCTTGGCGGCGTCGGCGACGTTCATCACCGTGAAGCCCTCGTGCTCCGCCTTCTTGGCGGTGGCCGAGCCCTCGCGCAGCGCGATGACGATGCCCTGCACGCCGGAATCGCGCAGGTTGAGCGCGTGGGCATGGCCCTGGCTGCCGTAGCCGACGATGACGACCTTCTTGCCCTTGATCAGGTTCAGGTCGGCGTCACGATCGTAATAGACCCGCATGGCGGTACCTTCTCTTTTCTCTCGATTGAGCATGAGTGCGCTCCGGCGCCCTCATCTGAAACAGCATCCGCGCGGCCGTGCGATCCGGGCAGCTTTTAGCGAGACGATTCCCTTGACGAAAGGGGAATCGTCATCCGAGCGGCGTTCTACGGGCCTTACGCGGGCAGGCGCACCCCTTCGCGGGCAAAGACGGCCCGCACGGCGGGGCGCGCCGCCATGGCGCGGGCATGCGCCGTCCAGTGGGGAAAGCGCTCCGCCATGTCGAAGCCGAGGGCCGGGCCACGGCCCCAGGTCCAGAACAGCAGCAGGTAGGGATCGACCACGCTGTAGCGGTGCCCCAAGGCCCAGCCGCCGTTCGAGAGCTTCACGTCCGTCATGGTGAACAGGTCGCCACACGTATCGGCGCCCTTGGCCGCGATGGCCGGAAACGCGTCCTCGTCGGCGGTGTAGCGCTCCGGCCGCCGGACATGGGCGTAGGCGATGTGATGGTTCGTCGAGAGCCATGCGAGCCACTCGTCGGCGCGTGCCTGATCGCGCGAATCCTCCGGCCATAGGCCCGCCTCCGGATGGAGGCGCGCGACGTGGCGCAGGATCGCCGTGTTCTCGGTCAGCACCCAGCCCTCCTGCAAGCCCTCCTGCAAGCCCCCCTGCACGAGAGCCGGCACGCGCCCGCGCTCGTTGACGGCGAGGTACTCCGCCGCACGCTGATCGCCCTTGGCCAGATCGAGCCGAACGGTCTCGAACGGCGTGCCGGTCTCCTCCAGGGCGATGTGCGAGGCCAGCGAGCAGGCGCCGGGGGCGTAGTAGAGGGTGGTCATGCCGATCTTCGTTTCCACGCATTGAGAGATCGAGGTGCAGACCAAGAAGGTTTGCGACTGTGCCTCGGACATCCTTCAGGACATCCGCGGGGACTTTCCCGATCGGTCGGAAGCCACGCATCGTGCGATCCACGCGACGGATCTGATCGCACAACACGGCGCCGCTCACGGCGAGTCCGTCCGGCAGGATGACTTTGGTCGGCCAGGGAGCCACATTCGACGTCACCGCACAGATGATCGCGGTGGCGTTTCGCTGGTGGAAGCCCCGGTTGGTGAGAACGAGCGCCGGCCGCACACCGGATTGCTCGCGGCCCAGAGTCGGGCACAGGTCGACCCAGACGAGATCCCGGGCATCCGGCAGGGCCGCCTCAGTGGCTCCAATCGTCATGGACGATCTCCGTGCCGACGTCCGGCCCCCAATCAACGAGCTCCGGCCGATTATTCGGGCCGAGACGATCCATCTCCGCCAACATCTCGTCGAGTGTGGGGACACGGCCGCGTGGGCTGATCTCTACGATCTGCCCATCGCTCAATCCGTTCTCGCGACCCACCTTCGCGGGAATCCGGATCACGAACTCATCCCCTGTCCGGTTGAGCTTGGCCTTCATGACGAGAGCCCCTTCCTCCGGAGGCAGGACAGTACCACCGTCGAGAGAAAAGCCTCACATCGCCTCCGACCCACGTCCCATGGCGGCGATGCCCGTGCGCGAAATCTCGACGAGGCCGATCACCGTCATCAGGCCGATGAAGCGGTCGATTTCCTCGGTGGTGCCGGTGACCTCGAACACGAAGGAATTCAGGGTCGCGTCGAGGGTCTTGGCCCCGAAGGCGGCCGCGAGGGTCAGGGATTCCGTGCGGTGCTCGCCGGTCCCGGCCACCTTCACGAGGCAGAGTTCGCGCTCGAGGGACTGGCCCTGAAGCGTCAGGTCGACCACGCGGTGCACGGGGACGAGGCGGTCGAGCTGTGACTTGATCTGCTGGATCACCGCATCGGTGCCCGTGGTGACGATGGTGATGCGCGAGATGTGGCGCGCGACCTCGGTCTCCGAGACGGTCAGGCTCTCGATGTTGTAGCCGCGGCCCGAGAACATGCCCGAGATGCGGGCGAGCACGCCGGGCTCGTTGTCGACGATGACCGCGAGGGTGTGCCGGTTGATGGGCTCGACCCGGCCGGCGTCGGGGTAGTGGGTATTCATCGCATTCATGGCTTGCCCCAGTTCCAACTCTTCGCTTCTTCGCCCATCCGGGTCCATGCTGGACCCGTTCCAGACGTCATGATACCGCGCCGCCATGGACAGTCGCCAGCGCACGCTCGCCGCCGTGAGGCCCCACGGCCGGACCGGCGTCGAACTCGGTCCCCTCGACCGGCCCCTCGTGCACCGCGGCGACGGCGACATCCTCTACGCCGACCATCTTTCGACGGACGACCTCGCCCGGAAATACGCCGGCCATGCCGCCGCCGGCCCGCGGGCCCGCGGCGCCCTGGTGGAGGTCGATCTCGTCCTCGACCGCCAGACCCTCGCCCAAGCCCTCGGGGACCGTGGTTCCGTGGACTACATCGTCGCCTCGCACGTCATCGAGCATCTGCCCGACCCCGTCGGTTGGCTGAGGGATTGCGCCGAGGCCCTGCACGAGGATGGCCTCCTGTTCCTGGCCGTCCCGGATATGCGCTTCACCTTCGATCGCGGCCGCACGCTCACCACCGTCGGCGACCTCGTCGGCGCCTCCCTCACCCGCCCCACGGGCCCGAGCCCGACCCAGGTCTACGAGCATTTTTCCCGCGCGGTGCAGGTGGATGCCAAGGCCGTCTGGGCGGGACGCGAGACCCGCTTCCCCCTGTTCACGGGACACGGGCCCGAGGCCGGCCTGGAGCATGCGCGGCGTATCCACGAGTCGGGTGGCACGATCGATGTGCATTGCAGTGTCTTCACTCCCGACAGCTTCGTGTCCGTCCTCGGCGAGGTGATCGCCATCGGTCTGGTGCCGTTCGCCTTCGCCGAGTTCACGCCGACGCAGCCCGGCGAGATCGAGTTCTTCGCGCTGCTTCGCAAATGCGAAGGACTCGCCCCGGCCAAGCGAGCGGCGTTCACCCCTCGGTCCGATCGGCCGGCCCCGCGTCCGGCCGCGCCGGGCTGGCGCAGCCGCCTGTCCAGCGCGCGCCGCCTCGGCGACCCGCGCTAGGGACCGGGACACGGGAGACGCCCGGCGGGATGCGGGTCAGACCAGCATCTTGCCCTCTTCCGAGATGATGTCGCCGATCTCGGCGCCGGTCTCACCGAGGTAATCCGACAGGATCATCTCGTTGTGCGCCTTGCCCGACGGGATCATGGGGAAGCAGTTTTCCTTCTTGTCGACGACGCAGTCGAAGATCACCGGGCCGTCGTAGTCCAGCATCTCCTGGATCGCCGCGTCGAGGTCGCCGGGCTTCTCGCAGCGGATGCCCTTGGCCCCGTAGGCTTCCGCCAGCTTGACGAAGTCCGGCAGGCTCTCGGAGTAGCTCTGCGAGTAGCGCGAGCCGTGCAGCAGCTCCTGCCACTGGCGCACCATGCCCATGTACTCGTTGTTCAGGATGAAGATCTTGACCGGCAGGCGATACTGCACCGCCGTGGACATCTCCTGGATGTTCATCAGGATCGACGCCTCGCCGGCGATGTCGATGACGAGCCCGTCCGGATGGGCGAGCTGCGTCCCGATGGCGGCGGGCAGGCCGTAGCCCATGGTGCCAAGGCCGCCCGAGGTCATCCAGCGGTTCGGCTCCTCGAACTTGAAGTACTGCGCCGCCCACATCTGGTGCTGGCCGACCTCGGTGGTGACGTAGGTCTCGCGGTCCTTGCACGCCTCGTAGAGACGCTGCACCGCGTATTGCGGCTTGATGATCGTGCCCGACGGCCAGTAGGCGAGGCAGTCGCGCGCCTTCCAGGTGCGGATCTTGCCCATCCAGGCGTCGAAGCGCTCCGGGTCCGGCCGGGTCGGCAGGGCCTTCCAGGCGGCGAGCATGTCTTCCAGCACCGAGCCGCAATCGCCGACGATCCCGACATCGACTTTGACGACCTTGTTGATCGAGGAGGCATCGATGTCGATGTGGATCTTCTTGGAGAACGGCGAGAACGCATCCAGGCGCCCGGTGATCCGGTCGTCGAAGCGGGCACCGACGCAGACCATCACGTCGCACTCGTGCATGGCGAGGTTGGCCTCGTAGGTCCCGTGCATGCCGAGCATGCCGAGGAAGTTCTCGTCCGAGGCCGGGAAGGCACCGAGACCCATCAGGGTCGAGGTCACGGGAAATCCGGTCTCGGCCGCGAGTTCGCGCAGCAGGGTCGAGGCGTGCGGGCCGGCGTTGATGACGCCGCCGCCGGTATAGAGGATCGGCCGGCGCGCGTTCGCCATCAGCTCGACGGCCGCCTGGATCTGGCCTGCGTCACCCTTGAACGCCGGCTTGTAGGTCTTGTGGCCGTTCTGGGTCGGACGCTCGTAGAGTCCGCTGGCGAACTGGATGTCCTTCGGCAGATCGACGACGACGGGGCCCGGCCGCCCGTGCGAGGCGACGTAGAACGCTTCGTGCAGGATGCGCGGCAGGTCGGCGATGGATTTGACCAGATAGTTGTGCTTCGTGCAGTGGCGCGTGATGCCAACCGTGTCGCACTCCTGGAACGCATCGGTGCCGATGAGGTGCGTCGGCACCTGTCCGGTGATGCAGACCAGCGGGATCGAGTCGAGCAGGGCGTCGGTGAGGCCGGTGATGATGTTGGTGGCGCCCGGTCCCGAGGTGACGAGGACGCACCCGACCTTGCCGGACGAGCGTGCGTAACCTTCCGCCGCGTGGACCGCGCCCTGCTCGTGGCGCACGAGAACGTGCTTCAGGGTGTCCTGATGGTAGAGCGCGTCGTAGATCGGCAGCACCGCGCCGCCGGGATATCCGAACAGGGTGTCGACACCCTGATCCTGAAACGCCCGGATGACCATTTCGGCCCCAGTCATGACCTCGCCGCCCATCGTCCTGCTCCTCGAACTCTGTTCTGAAATCCGTGTCGTCTCTCGTCGCGGCAACAAAAAAGGGCCCCGAAGGACCCTGCATGCGCCACCATCCGGATCGCGGTCCCTGGTATCAGGACCGCCCCGTCGGTGGCGCTTTCGTTACGATGAGGATGGCACGCATCGGAATGACCGTCTGATCTCTTCACCCGCCAAACCGGCGGATCGAATTTCGTGTCGCGTGTCGTAGCCGATCCGCCCCTCAGGGTCAACGCGGATCTACTCGGCGGGAACTTCGCCCAGGACGGCGCCGGTCCTCGGATCGGCATCGAACTTCATCCGGCGCCCGTTCTTGATGCCCTCGCCGTCCCAATGGCCATCGTCGGCTTCTAGTTTGATGATCTCCGAATAGCCGGCGGCCTTCAGGGCCTGCTTGGTCTGTGCCGGCGTGAGCCAATCCGCACCAGGCGTCTCCGCGAAGGCGACGCGGGGGCCGAGGGCGAGGGTCACCATGAGGGTGAGGCGCGTCAACCGTCGCATGCGAGATCCTGTCCTGTGTGGGAGCGCGTCCCCGTCCGACGCACGATCCATCTAGGGCGCTCTCCGCCGAAGTGGATGCCGGTTCGGCGGAAAAGAGCGCGGCTCCAGGCCGGTGGCGTTCGGGGGCATGGGGACCTCGAAAACACACGACCTTGGGCCTGAAGTGTTTGCCCGCCCGGCCCTGGCCGTCCTATCTGAGACGTGCTGAATGCCAGCGCGTCGAACCTCGCCCCGCCCGCGATGCCATCATCGGAAAATTCCCTGTCGACCACAACGGCCCTGCTCCTCCTCGACGTCGCCGGAAGTCCCTGCGCCCTGGTGCGGACCTCCGTGCGCGAGGTGCTGCCTCTGCCGGACCTGCATGCACCCCCGGCGACGGGCGGTCCACTGGCGGGCTTCCTCGACCTCGGCGGCGTGCCTGTGCCGGTGGTCGATCTCGCCCGTCTCCTCGGCCTCCCGGCCCGGGACGGCGCGGAAGCGGACGACCCCTATAGCCACCTCGTCCTCGCGGCGGACGCGACCGCGGCCTTCCTGGTGGATCGGGTCGAGGATCTCGTCGTCGTTCCGAGCACGGCGATCCAGCCCGTGGCCGAGACCCGCACCCTCAACGGCTGCGTCACGGCCGAGATCACCCTCGGCGACCGCATGGTGCATGTCCTGGACCTGGCCCGTCTGCTCACCGCCGAAGAGCGCCAGCGCCTGGACGACCTCACCCGCGCCGCGGCCGGACGCCTCGCCGCATTCGGGCGGATCCCTGCATGAAGCGGCCCGACCGGTTCGGCCCGCAATCCGACCCGGCCTTCCCGGCCCTCAAGGCTCGGATCATCGCGCGAACCGGCCACCACTACTACGCCGATAAGGACGACCTCCTGCTGGATCGCCTGCGCAAGCGGTTCAAGGCCAACGGCCTGCCGGACTGCGCCGCCTACGCGGCTCTGTTGAACGACAGGGCCCTGGGCGAGGCCGAATGGGCGGCCCTCGAGGCCGAGATCACCATCGGCGAGACCTTCTTCTTCCGCTACGCCGAGCAGTTCGCCGCCCTGCGCGGCACCATTCTGCCCGGCCTGATCGCGGCGCGGGCGCATGAGCGTTCCCTGAAGATCTGGAGCGCCGGCTGCTCGACGGGGGCCGAGCCGTATTCCCTCGCGATTCTCCTCCACGAGCTCCTCGGTCCCGCCCTGCCCGATTGGCGCATCGCCATCACCGGCAGCGACATCAGCACCGCGGCCCTGGCGACGGCGCAGGCCGGCCTCTACGGCCGCTGGGCCCTTCGAACCCTGCCGCCCGAGGAGCGGCTGCGCTACTTCACGTCCGGCCCGGTCCTGCCGGGTCCGGGCCGGGAGGGAACCTACACCCTGCGCACCGACTACCGCCGGATGGTCCGCTTCGAGCGCCGCAACCTGATGGAGCTCGTCGACGGCACCGCGCCGCCGCACCTCGCCGACTTCGATCTGATCCTGTGCCGCAACGTGCTGATCTACTTCGAGGCCGAAATCGTGCTGGGGATCGTGCGCGGTCTCGGGCGGCGCCTGCTGCCGGACGGTTGGCTTCTCATCGGCCACGCCGAGCCCAATCCCGCCTTCGCCCAGACCCTCGAACCGGTGAACCTGCCCGGCACCGTGGCCTATCGCCCCCGGGGGGCCGGCGAGCCGGTGATGGTGCAGCCGCCCGTCCCCTCCGCCCCGTGGGAACCCACCCTTCCCTGGATCGGCGAAGGGGCGAGCGCAACCGATCTTCGGAGCGTGTCGGACCCGTTGCCGGTCTGCCCGACCGGTGGGACGCTGGAGGTGGGGGCAGATGCGGACGGGGCGGGGCGGGACGCTTCTCCTCGGAACGACATCGCTCCACCGGTGACCCTAGACGACGATCTCACTCGGATCCGCACCCTGAGCGATGCCGGCGAGACCGGCCAGGCTTGGCGCAGGGTCCGGGCGGCCCTTCGTGCCGCTCCGATGGCGGCGGTCCTGCACTATTACGATGGGCTCCTCGCCCGGACCCTCGGGCGCGACGCGGAGGCCGAAGCGGCGCTGCGACGGGCTCTCTACCTCGATCCCGGCTTCGTCATGGCGCATTATCAGCTCGGCCTGCTTCTGATCGCCATGACGCGGCCGGCGGAGGGCTGCCGTTTCCTCGACAATGCCATCCGCCTCGGCGAGACCCTGCCGGCCGTGGCGCATCTCGCCGAAGCCGACGGGATCGGCCCGCGGGAACTGGCGCAGAGCGCGGCCCTGGCGCGTTCCACCCTGGAGGATCTTGCCGAATGAAGGCCATCCCAAGAACGTCCGCCATGAACGTCACCCCATGAACGGAGCCGCCGAAGCCGCCCGCCGACGGGCCCTGCGGGAGGCCCGCACGCGCGCCCTCGCGGGGCGGGATCGGACGGCGAGGCAGCGGGTGACCCTGCGCTCGTTCCTCGTGTGCGCGTGCGGCGAGGATCGCTACGGCCTGCCCCTCGCCCAGGTCGCCCAGGTCCTGCCCGCTCGCCCCGTCACGGCGGTGCCGGACGCGCCCGATGCCCTCCTCGGCGTCGTCGCCCTGTCGGGCCGGGTGGTGAGCCTGCTCGGGCTTGCGCGTGCGCTGGGACGCCCCGGTGCCGCCGAGCCCGGAGCCGGTCATATCGTGGTCCTGCGCGGTGGTGCGGCGGCCGTGGCCCTGGCCGTGGACCGGGTGGAAGGCGTCGTCGCCATCGCGGCGTCCGACCCGGACCTTCCGAACGCCACCGAAAGCCTCCTCGATCCGGCCGTCGCGGGATTGGGTCCCGGGGCGGTTTCGGGCTATGCCCCGGCGGGAACCCATGCGGGCGACGGCTTCGTCGCCGTCGATCTGCCGCGCCTCCTCAGGCGCTACCTGTCCTGAGTGTCCCTCGGAGAACGCCCGCCGCACCGTCGCGCTCGGAACGAGAGCCGACGGTGATCGGGCGTTCCGGAAGGCACTCCGGCGCCACCTGCCCGGTGTGCGTCGGTTTCGTGGAGCCTTGAGCCAGCCTGTGTCGATCTCCATCGGAAAACGCATCCTCCTCGGCTTCGTCGCCATCACCGTGGTGATCGTGGCGCTGGGCCTCTACGCCCTCGACCAGATCAGCGCCGTGCGCGACAACATGAACACCATCGTCAAGCGGGACCTGACGGTGGCGCGCCAGCTCGACGACCTCGGCAACAAGGCCCGCGACATGGGGCTCTTGCGGCGCAACGCCGTGATGGCGGCGCTCATGCGCAACCGCCCGGAGGCGGAGCTGATCCAGATCGTCGAGACCTGGCGGCGCATGGGCCAGGAGGCCGATGCGCTCTTCGGCGAGGTGGTCCGGACGGCCAACGGGTATTCCGCCACGGCGCCGGCTCCGGCGCGCGCCGCGGCCTGGAAGAAACTCGCCGAGACCGCCGAGGCGGCGGCCGGCGACTTCCGGCAGTTGCGCGCGGTCAGCGAGCCGCAATTCACCGCCATCGCGGCCAGGGACGCCGAGGCCATCGAGGCGCGCAACGAGCCGATCAACCGGATGCAGGAGGTGCTCCTGGCCGACATCGAGCGCACCCGCGAGGCCCTCGACGCCGGGATCGCCGCCGGCCAGCAGCGCGCCGCGGAAATCTACGACCGCAGCCTGTGGTCCGTCATCCTGACCCTGGCCGCCAGCGTGCTGCTCAGCATTCTCATCACCGCCCTCATCCGGCGGGGCGTGGTCAAGCCCTTGGAGGACGTGATGCAATTCGCCGAGCGCGTCGGCGGCGGCGACCTGTCCGGCACCCTGGCGACGAAGGGCGACGACGAGATCGCCCGGCTCGGGCGCACCCTCAACGGCATGGTGGCGGGGCTCGCCGATCTGGCGCGCACCAACCGCGCCGCGACGGCGGATCTCAACGCGGCGGCGGCGGAGATCCGCGCCTCGGCCCAGGAGCAGGCGGCCTCCGTCGAGGAGCAGTTCGCCGCCGTCCAGGAGACCGCCGCCACCGTCGACGAGATCACCCATTCGGGCGCCCAGATCGGCAAGCGCGCCGGCGAGGTCATCGCCACGGCGCAATCCACCGCCCAGACCTCGCGGGCGGGCCTGCGCGCGGTGGCCGACACCGCCAAGGCCATGGAGGCGATCCGCGAGCAGGCCGAGGCGGTGGCGGGCAACATCGTCGCCCTGTCCGAGAAGACCCAGGCCATCGGCGACATCATCACCACCGTCAACGACATCTCGGAGCGCACCCATCTCCTGGCGCTGAACGCCGCCATCGAGGCGGCGGCGGCGGGCGATAGCGGGCGGAGCTTCGCCGTCGTCGCCTCGGAGATGAAGCTGCTCGCCGATCAGGCCAAGGCGGCGACGGGGCAGGTCCGCACGATCCTGGGCGAGATCCAGCGCGGTATCAACACCTCGGTGATGCTGACCGAGGAGGCGGTCAAGCGCGCCGCCGCCGGCAAGGCCCGCTCGGACACCACCCAGCGGACCATCGAGGAGATCACCGCGAGGGTCGAGGAGAGCGTCCAGACCTTCCAGCAAATCGTCGCCTCGACCAACCAGCAGCAGCTCGGCATCGAGCAGGTGATGGGCGCCCTCCAGAACATCCGCCAGGCGAGCCAGCAGACGGCAGCCGGCACCCGCGAGGTCGAGGCCGCCTCGGCCAATCTCACCGAGCTGGCCCAGGCCCTGATGACCCTGGCCGAGCGCTACCGGCACTGAGACGCGGGAGGCCGAGGCCATGAAACGAACCCGCTTCCCGAAGGGCTCAGGCCCGCTTCCGCACGTGCGTTCGCACCTGCGGAAGCGGGCCTGAGCGGCGAGCCGAACCGGATGGACATTCGCCAACTCCTCCTCGCGGCCTTCGAGGTCGAACATCGCGAGCATATCGACGCCATCCGCGCGGCCCTGGCCGGGGCGGCGGAGTCCCGCGACTGGAACGACGTGTTCCGCCGGGCGCACAGCCTGAAGGGGGCGTCGCGGGCCGTCGACCTGCCGGCGGTGGAGGCCGTGGCCCATCGGTTGGAGACCCTGTTCGACCGCATCGTCGAAGGCGGCGGCACCCTCGACCGGGGGGCGGAGGCCGCTGTCCAGCTCGCGCTCGACCGGATCGAGGCCTATGTCGGCGGCCTTACCGACGGGGTCGGTGCGCCGATGCCGGACGATGCGCTGCAGGCCCTCGACCGCTGCCTCGACCCCGGATCCCCCGTGGCAGCCGCGCCGGATCCGGCGCTCCGGTCGGCCGAAGCGCCGCCGGCCGTTCCACCCGCCGCCCCTGCGCCGACCGCGCCCGAGCCGGCGCCCGAGGCCGGCGCGCTGCTGCGCGTCCCGGCCGAGGCCATCGATGCCCTGACCCGGGCGAGTCACGAGCTCGCGAGTGCCCTCGGGGGCGAGGTGGTCCTGGCCGAGGGGCTCGCCCGATTGACCCGGCGGGCGGGCGACCTCGGCCTCATGGCCGAGCGGTTGCGCGGGACGGCGACGGCCGCGACGTCCCTGCGCGACCTCGAGACCGGTCTGCTCGCCCTGGCCCGCGAGGCCGCCGACCTGTCGCGGGTGCGCCTCACCGTCGCCTCCGCCGTCGAGGCGGCCGCGGCCCGGGTGGCCGAGCACGCCGAGCGCCTCGCCCTCGTGCCGGCCGAGACGGTGTTCGGCGGGTTTCCCCGCGCCCTGCGCGAACTCGCCCGCGAGGGCGGGCAGGAGATCGCCGTCCAGACCACCGGCCTCGATCTTCCGGTGGAGCGCTCAATGCTCCAGGCCCTCAAGGACCCGGTGCTGCATGCCCTGCGCAACGCCCTGAGCCACGGGGCCGAAGCCTCGGAGGCGCGCGCCCGCAGCGGCAAGCCGCCGGCCCTCGCCATCGGCCTCGACGTCGCCGTCCGGACCGGGCGCCTCGTCGTCACGGTCCACGACGACGGGCGCGGGCCGGATCTGCGCGCCATCGCCGAGGCCGCGCGGCGGCGGGGGCTGGCGGCGACGGAGGACGATCCCGAGGCGCTCCTCGCCCTGGTGTTCGAGGCGGGGCTCTCGACGGCGGCCGAGGTCGACACCCTGTCGGGGCGCGGCATCGGCCTGTCCGTGGTGGCCGACGCCGTCCGCCGCCTCGGCGGCCAGGTCCGCCTGAGTCCCCGAGCGCCCTGGGGTACGGAGCTCGCCATGACCCTGCCCCTGCAGGCGGCGCGGCGCGCGATGCTCCTCGTCGAAGCGGGGCAGGCGACTTACGCCGTGCCGAGCGCCGCCGTGGAGCGGGTGATCCGGTTCGATCCGCGCGACCTCGACCGGGCCATGGGCCGGCCGGTCCTCAGGGTCGTGTCGGAGGGCGGCGCAGGCGCCACCCTGCCGGTCCTGGCGCTGGCCGATCTGCTCGGTCGTCCCGGCGGCCGGTCGCCCGAGGCGGGGACCGCCGTCGTCCTGCGGGCCGGGGGCCGGCGCGTGGTCCTCGTCGTCGAGACCTTGCGCGAGGTCCGCACCCACCTCGTCCTGCCGGCGCCGCCCATCGGCGCCGACCCGCGCCTCGTCTCCGGCACGGTGATCCTGGGCGACCGCCCCGTCCTCGTCCTCGAACCGGACGGCCTCGTCGCCCGGGCGGCGGAGGCCGGATTTCAGGCCGGACCGGATGCCGCGCTCCTCCCTGGGGCGGAGCGCGGAACGATCGGTTCGGCCTCACGTTCGAACAACCTCGCGAACAACATCGCCGCCACCCCGACGACCATCCTGGTCGTCGACGATTCCATCACCACCCGCACCCTGGAGAAGGGCATCTTGGAAGCGGCCGGTTACCGCGTCGTCGTCTGCGTCGACGGGCAGGACGCCATCGAGCGCCTGCGCGCCGGGATCGAGCCCATCCGGCTGGTGCTGGCCGATGTCGAGATGCCGCGCCTCGACGGGTTCGGCCTGCTGAAGGCCATCCGGGCGGAGGAATCCGTCGCGCGCCTGCCGGTCATCCTGATGACCTCGCGGGGCGATCCCGAGCACGTGGCGCGCGGCCTCGACCTTGGGGCCGACGCCTACCTGACCAAGCAGAGCTTCGACCAGCGCCGTCTCCTCGAGACCATCGGGCAATTGCTGTGACCGGACCCGCGACCCCCGACACGCCCCGCGTGCGGGTGATGCTCGTCGAGGATTCCCTCGTCGTGCGCCAGCTCCTCATCCACATCGTCGGGCGCGATCCGCGCCTCGAGGTCGTGGCCGCCGTCGCCTCGGGCGAGGAGGCGCTCGCCACCCTCGCGTCCGCCCGGCCCGACGTCATTTCCATGGACATCCGCCTGCCGGGCATCGACGGCCTGGAGACCACCCGCCGGATCATGGCCGAGCGGCCGACGCCCATCGTGGTGGTGGCCGACGCCATCGAGGATTCGTCCCTGCGCATCTCCATGAACGCCCTGCGGGCCGGCGCCCTCTCGGTGGTGGAGAAGCCGGTGGCCACCACCCATGCGGGCTACGAGACCGTGGCTACGGAGATCTGCACGCAACTGCGCATCATGGCCGCCGTGCCGGTGATCCGCCGCCGGCCCATCGGTGCGGAATGGGCGGGCCGGCCCCGCGACCTGCGTGCCCTGATCCCCGCCATCGCGTCCGAGGCACCGAGCGTGGTCGCCATCGCGGCGTCCACGGGCGGCCCTCCGGCCCTCGCCCGGGTCATCGGGGCGCTGCCCGAAGATTTCCCCCTGCCGGTCCTCGTGGTCCAGCACATGGGTGCGGCCTTCATGGAAGGCTTCGCCGCCTGGCTGAACGGCGTCGTCGCCCTGCCCGTCGCCGTGGCGCGCGACGGCGAGCGCGCGGCCCCCGGCCGGGTCTACGTCGCGCCCGGCGACCGCCACCTCGAACTGGCGCCCGGCGGGGGCCTGCGCCTGACCGACGCCGACCCCGTGGGCGGGCAGCGCCCGGCCGCCACCGCCCTGTTCCGCTCCCTCGCCCGCCATGCCGGTCCGCGCGGGGTCGGCGTGCTGCTGACCGGCATGGGCGAGGACGGCGCCGTTGGGCTCCTCGACATGCGCCGTGCCGGGGGCGCCACCATCGCGGAGGACGAGAGCACCGCGGTGGTGTTCGGCATGCCGGCCGCCGCGATCCGCATGGGAGGCGCCGGCACGGTGCTGCCGCTGGACCGGGTGGCTTCCCATCTTGCCAGGATCGTCGCTGGGGGGAGCATGCCGTGAGCGACCCGGCCCGCCTGCTCCTCGTCGAGGATTCCGAGACCCAGGCCCTCGAATTGCGGCTGCTGCTCGAAGGGCACGGCTTCTCCGTCGAGCGCTGCGCCACGGCGGAAGCGGCCCTCGACCACCTCAACACCCGCCTGCCCGACCTCGTGGTGGCCGACCACCACCTGCCCGGCATGAACGGCGACGAGTTCGCCCGCCAGCTCCGCCTGTCCCTGCGCACCCGCGCCCTCCCGCTTCTCATGCTGACGGGCGCGCGCGACGGCGAGCGCCAGGGTCTGGAGAGCGGCGCCGACGCCTACGTGGCCAAATCCGCCGACCGCGACATCCTGATCCTGCGCATCCGCGCCCTCCTGCGCGAGCGCCTGGGCGGCGGCTCGGAGGCGCCCGGCGCCTCGGGGTTCCGGCGCGGGCGCGTCCTCGTCGTCGACGGAAGCGCCACCTACCGCACCTTCCTCGCCGGGCTGCTGGCCCACGAGGGCCACCTCGTCAGCGTCGCCGACACCGCCGAGGCC
This sequence comes from Methylobacterium sp. Leaf87, assembly GCF_001422775.1. Lineage (NCBI taxonomy): Bacteria > Pseudomonadati > Pseudomonadota > Alphaproteobacteria > Hyphomicrobiales > Methylobacteriaceae > Methylobacterium > Methylobacterium sp. Leaf87. Next base: position 100,888 of record NZ_LMMI01000003.1, read on the forward strand.
ACCCTCGCCGCCCTCGACGCCGACGGCGCCGCCTTCGACTGCGTCACCATCGATCTCCTCGGCACCGCCTATGACGGCCTCGGCCTATGCCGGGCCGTCGACGCCCGCCGGGCCGCCGACATCGCCGCCCGCGAGGCCGGCACGCCCACCTTCCACGTGGTCGGCATCGCGGGCAGCACGCCGGCCAAGGATTTCCTCGTCCAGGCCTTCGCGGCCGGTGCCGACGACGTGGTGTCCAAGGTCGACGGCGACGTGCTGGTGATGCGGGTGCGCAGCCTGGTGCGGCGCAAGCTCCTGGAGGAGGACAACCGTCGCATCGCCGGCGAATTCGGCGCCCGCGAACGCGCCCTGGAACGGGCCCGGGCCGAGGCCGAGGCGGCGGAGGCCCGCGCCGCCCTCGCGGGCGCCCTGGAGCAGGCGAATTCGGATCTCGCCACCGCCAACCGCAAGCTCACGGATGCCCAGGCCAAGCTGGTGCAGGCCGCCAAGATGGCCTCGCTGGGCGAACTCGTCGCCGGCATCGCCCACGAGATCAACAACCCGCTCGCCTTCATCCTCGCCCACCAGGGCACCGTGGAGCGCCTGCTGAACGAGGTCGTCGCGGACCCCGCCCCCGCCGACGCCCCGCGCCTCCTGAAGAAGTGCGGCGACCGGGTCGGCGCCATGCGGATGGGCCTGACCCGGATTCAGGACCTCGTCCTGAACCTCCGGAAATTCTCGCGCCTGGACGAGGGCGAGCGGGCCCTCGTGAACGTGCCGGATGCCATAGAGACGGTTCTGGCCCTGATCCAGCACAAGCTCGGCGACCGGATCGCCGTGGTCCGCGACTTTTCCGGCCGGCCGGAGATCCACTGCACCCCGGCGCTCCTCAACCAGGTGGTGATGAACATCCTCGGCAACGCCGCCGACGCCATGCCGGAGGCCGGCACCATCACGATCCTCACCGCCAGTACCGACGAGATCGACGAGATCCGCATCTCGGATACCGGGCCGGGCATTCCCGAACCATTGCGCGAGCGGATCTTCGAGCCGTTCTTCACGACGAAACCTGTCGGCGCGGGCACCGGCCTCGGTCTCGCGATTGCCTACTCGGTGGTACAGGCGCATAGCGGCACGCTCACGGTCGAGGCCGCCCCGGGCGGCGGAGCCTGTTTCATCATCGGCATCCCCCGGCAGGCGCGGTGAGCATGTCCAAAGCTACGATCCTCGCCGTCGACGACGAACCCGACATCCTCATCGCCCTCGAGGACCTGTTCGAGGACGAGTACCGGGTCCTGACCACCAGCCGTCCGGCCGAGGCCCTGGAGATCCTGGCGGCCGAGCCCGACATCGCCGTCATCGTGTCGGACCAGCGCATGCCGGGGATGACCGGCGACGCCATGCTGGCCCAGGCCCGCGGCCTGCACGACGCCCAGGCGATCCTGCTCACGGGCTACGCCGACATGAGCGCCGTCATCAGTGCCCTCAACCAGGGCGGCATCACCGGCTACGCCACCAAGCCCTGGGACGCCGATCTCCTGCGCGGCGCCGTGCGCCAGGCCTACGAGCGCCACCGCCTCGGGCGCGAACTCGCCACGGAGCGCGCCCTGCTCATGGGCCTCCTGGATCACTCCGAGGATGCGATCTCGTTCAAGGACGGACAGGGCCGGTTCGTCCGCCTCAATGCCCGCAAGGCCGAGCGCCTCGGGCGAACGACCGCCGAGTGCCTCGGGCGCACGGAGGCGGCGCTCCGGGACGACCCCGCGAGCACGGACCACGCCGGCACCGAAACCGACGGGGCGGCGGAGGCCGACGCCCAGGCCATCGCGGCGGGCCGGCCGACGGAGACCGAGATCACCGAGGGGCCGGAGGGGGCGGAGCGCTGGAGCCACGTCGCCCGGGTGCCGATCCGCGGCGCCTCGGGCGCGGTGGTGCATCTCGCCACCATCGAGCGCGACGTGACCGAGCACCGGCTTCTCGAAGCGCGCCTGCGCCAGTCGGACAAGATGCAGGCGCTGGGCACCCTCGCGGGCGGCATCGCCCACGACTTCAACAACCTCCTCACGGCGATTCTCGGCAGCCTCGAACTCGCGACCCCCAAGATCGCGGACCAGCCCCGCGTGCTGCGCCTCGTCACCAACGCGACGCAGGCGGCCCAGCGCGGGGCGACCCTGACGAAGCGCCTCCTCGGCTTCAGCCGCTCGCGCGACCTCCGGCCCCGGGCCGTCGACCTCAACCACGTCATCGCCGGCATGGGCGAGTTGCTGGGGGGGAGCCTCGGCGGCCTCGTGGGGCTGACCCTGCGGCTCGACCCGGCCGCACCCGCCGCCCGGGTCGATCCCGATCAGCTCGAACTCGCGGTGCTCAACCTGTGCATCAACAGCCGCGACGCCATGCCGGAGGGGGGGAGCATCACCGTCTCGACCCGGATTTTGGCCCTGCGGGACGATCCCGACCTGCCGGATGGCGACTACGCCGCCATCGAGGTTGCGGACACCGGCACCGGCATCCCGCCGGCGATCCTGCAACGGGTGTGCGAGCCGTTCTTCACCACCAAGGCCGTCGGCCAGGGCACGGGGCTCGGCCTCGCCATGGTGTTCGGCCTCGCCCAGCAATCGGCCGGGCGCCTGCGCATCGCCAGCGAGGTCGGCGAGGGCACCCGCGTCGAACTGCTGCTGCCCCGCACCGAGGCCGAGATCGTGGGGGAGGCCGCACCCGAGCCGGCCCCGGCGGCGCCCGTCCAGGCCGCCCGCATCCTCGTGGTGGACGACGACCCCGAGGTGCGTCACGTGACGGCCTCGTTCCTCGCCACCTTCGGCTACGCCGAGAGCGAGGCGTCGGACGGGCCCTCGGCCGTGACCCTGCTGGAACGGGACCGCTTCGACCTCGTGGTGGCGGATCTGGCCATGCCGGGCATGACCGGCGTCGAACTCGCCGCCATCGTGCGCGCGCGATGGGCCGGCGTGCCGGTGCTCATCCTCACGGGTCACGCCGAGGCGATCCCGATCCCGGCCGACCTGCCGGTGCTGCGCAAGCCCTTCGAATCCGGCGATCTCGCGGCCGAGGTGTCCCGCCTCCTCGTCCCCGGGCCTTGACGGCGACGCAGACCGGCCGGGCAGGCGTTGCTCCCCGGGCGTAATCGCGCCAAAGCAGTCCGAACCGTCATCCCATCCGACAGAGCCCCCGTGCCCCCTCCTCCCTCGAAGCTGCAGACCCTGCTGCCCGATCTCGGGCAACGCGTGCTCGTGATGGGCATCCTCAACGTCACGCCGGATTCGTTCTCCGACGGGGGGCGCTTCGCCGATCCCGGGCCCGCCCGCGCCCAGGCCGAGACCCTGGTGGCCGAGGGGGCGGCGCTGATCGACATCGGCGGGGAATCGACCCGGCCGGGGCATACCCCCGTCTCGGCCGAGGAGGAGCAGGCCCGCATCCTGCCGGTGATCCGCGACCTCGCGTCCCGCCTGCCCGTGCCGATCTCCGTCGACACCTACAAGGCCGCCACCGCCCGCGTCGCCCTGGAGGCGGGTGCGCGCATCGTCAACGACGTCTGGGGCCTGCAGCGCGAGCCCGATATCGCCCACGTCGCCGCCGATCACGGCGCGCCCGTGATGGTGATGCACAACCGCGAGACCATCGAGCCCGGGATCGACATCGTCGCCGACATGCTGCGCTTCTTCGAGCGCTCCCTCGCCATCGCTCGGCAGGCCGGCATCCGCGACGCCGACATCGTCCTCGATCCGGGCATCGGCTTCGGCAAGAGCTGGGAGCAGCACCTGGACGCCCTGCGGCGGCTGCCCGAGATCGTCGCCCTCGGCTTTCCCGTCCTCGTCGGCGTCTCGCGAAAGTCCCTGCTGGGGCGCCTGCACAACATCGAGACGAAGCCCGTCGACCGCCTGTTCGGCTCGCTGGCGAGCCACGTGCTGGCCGCGACCCTCGGCGCCGGAATCGTGCGCGTCCACGACGTCGCGCCCCATGTCGATGCCCTCCGGGTGGTGGATGCCGTGATGAGGCCGGAGCGATGACCCTGTCCCATCCCCGCGATCGCATCCTCGTCCAGCGCATCGCGGTCTTCGCCTATCACGGGCTCCTCGCGGAGGAGGCGCGCCTCGGCCAGCGCTTCTACATCTCCCTCGAATGCCGCCTCGACCTGGCGCCGGCGGGCCGCTCCGACGAGGTCGCCCATACGGTGAGCTACGCGGACCTCACCGAGATCGTCATCCGGATCGCGACCCAGCGGCGCTTCGCCCTCATCGAGGCCCTGGCCGAGGCCATCGCGGCCGAGATCCTGTCGGCGCACGAACCCATCCGGTCCGTGAGCGTGCGGGTCGACAAGCCGAGCGCGCCGGTACCGGCGGTGATCGAGGGCGTCGCCATCGAGATCGTCCGCCACCGGGCCGGAGACGCGTCGTGAACGCCGCCTATCTCGGCCTCGGCTCCAACATCGGCGACAAGGCCGCGACCCTCGCCGAGGCGGTGGCGCGCCTCGCCGTGACGCCGGGCATCCGCATCACCGCCCGCTCGGCCGATTACCGCACCCCGCCCTGGGGCGACACCGACCAGGATTGGTTCCTCAACGCGGCCTTGGGGCTGGAGACGAACCTGTCGCCGCACGACCTCTTGGAGGCGGGCCTCGCCATCGAGACCGCCATGGGCCGGGTGCGCGAGCGCCGCTGGGGGCCGCGGGTCATCGACATCGACGTGCTGCACTATGCCGGCGCCACCATCGACGACGCCCGCTTGGTCCTGCCGCACCGGTTCGTCCGCGAGCGCGCCTTCGTGCTCGTGCCGCTGGCCGAGATCGCCCCCGACCTGGTCATCGGCCCCGAGACCGTGGCGCAGGCGCTCGCCAAGCTCGACACCGCGGGCATCGAGCCGGTCTGATCAGGGGCGGATCTCCACGGGCGTGCCGACATCGACCCGGGCGTAGATGTCCGCCATCTCGCCATTGGTCACGCCGACGCAGCCGTTGGTCCAGTCGACGAAGCGGTGTAGGGGGCCGAACCACGAGAAGCCGTTGAGCAGGCCGTGGATCATGATGTCGCCACCGGGCTCCCGGCCCTCCGCCGCCGCCACGGCCGCCTGCTCCGGCGTCGGATAGGACACCTTGAGCGACAGGTGGGCGACGCTGCGCGGGTTGCGATACGCGATCGCATAGAGCCCCTCCGGCGTGCGCCCGTCGCCCTCGCGGGCCTTCTGGCCGACGGGCGCGAAGCCGAGGGAGACCGGATAAGTGGCGAGCACCCGTCCCTCCCGCAGGAGGGTGAGGCGCCGCGCGGCCTTCTCGACGAGGACGGCGTCGGCCCGGTCCGAGACCGGCACGAGGTCCGGCTCGACGCGAGTCCATTGCTGCCGATCAGCCACGACGGCGACCGTCCCGAGACCCACGACGGCGGCGGCGAGCCACCATCGCCGGGTCCGGGGCGGACGTGCGTCCGTCATCTCAAGGGGATGCCGGGGCGAGGAGCTTGTTGCCCTCTTCCTCCAGCAGCGGCACGTCGAAGTCCCGCAGGACCTTCTCGATGTCGGTGCGACGCTTGCGCAGGATGGTGTTGAGGCTGCGCTTCCAGTCGTTCTCCTCCATCCGCACGCCGAGGGCGATGCGGAAGGTGAGCGGTGGCCGGTCGGGCTCTTCCAGCAGCGGCACCACCGCCATGGGCACGCCGCTCTGTTTCGCCAGCCAGCCGGCGGCCGGCCCCCACAGGATCGCCGCGTCGATCCGCTTCTCGGCGAGATCCGCGATCACCTCGGCCGCGATGGTCTGGTGTTTGCGCGCCGGGTCGAGCTGGTAGGGCGCGTAGGCCTTCATGGTGCTGACGAGGCCGAGTTCACCCATGCGGTTCACCGGGGGCGTGCCGCCGATGACGCCGATGGCCTTGCCCTTGAGGCGCGGATCGTCGAGGCGCGTCACCCCGTCGAGGTCGCCCTTTCGGGTGACCAGCGTATAGGCCGAGCGGTAGTACGGGTTGGTGTGCTGCACGAGTTCCCCGCCGGACGCCGACCCCATGATGAGGTCGCACAGGCCGGTGCCCAGGGTGTTGCGCACGAAGCCGGGTCCCTGCGTCAGCCAGTAGTAGCGGACCTTGACCTTCAGCTCCTCGGCGATGATCGCCGCGATGCGGTTCTCGAACCCGTCCTCCTTGCGCTGGGAGAACGGCATGTTGCCCGGATCGCCACAGACCCGAAGGGTGTCCGTGGTGACGAGGTCGGGCAGCGATTGCGCCAACGCGGGTCGCGCCCCTGCTGCGGCGAGCAGGAGCGCGAGGACGAGGCCGGTGGTCGAGCCTGTGCGGGTCATCAGCCGCCCAGGCACTCCTTCTCGGCCTTCTTGGCGGCCTCGGGCTTCTCTTCCTTGTCCGTCGGGCGGACGCGCGGCATGGCGCCGGAGGCACGGGCCTTCAGGTAGGTGTAGAGATCGTCAGCGTAGCACATGACGTTCTTGTTGTCGCCGAAGGCAGGCATGACGTTGGTGCCGGCCGCGCTGACATCCTGTTTGCCGCCGGCGATGACGCCGATGAACTCCTCGTACGACAGGCGCTTGAGCGAATCCTTGAGGGCGGGCGCGTAGGTCGAGCCCATGGCGTCGGGGCCGTGGCAGACGTGGCACTCGGCGTGATAGCGGCGGTAGCCGGAATAGGCGTACCAGTCGAACTTCTTGCCATCGTTGCTGATGTGATAGGTCGGAGCGCCGTCCTTGTCGAAATACTTGCCGTCCTCGACCTTCACCGCCTGATACTTGTCGAGCAGCTTGGCGTCCTTCTCGGGCGCATTGGGATCGAGTTGGTTGACCAGGGCCGCATCGGTGGGCTTGGCGTCCGCGGTCTTGGCGTCCGCGGTCTTGGCATCAGCCGGCTTGGCGTCCTGCGCCTGGACGGCAGCAGTGGATGCGAGCGCGAGAACGAGGGCGGCCACGAGCGGACGGATGGCGGCTTTGCTTTGGTACTGCAACGACGTTTCTCCCAGGAGCATCCATCGGCCCGTTCGACCGATGTTCGAATTGTTCTTGATAATGACCTAATCATAAAGATGCCGGCGCGGAAACCCGCGCCGGCACCCTAACCTTCAAAGCTTCGTGCGACCGATTAGTTCGGGAGCGCGAACACGGTCAGCTGACCGCCGAGGTTGGTGTAGTTCGAGAGGGCGGCGTAGCCACCCACCGCGCCGAGACCGGCGTTCGGGTCGGTCAGGCCGGCCGCGAGGCCGATGCCGGCCCAGCCACCGACACCCGACAGGATGCCGACGAACTGCTTGCCCTTGTGCTGGTAGGTCATCACGTTGCCGATGATGCCCGACGGGGTCTTGAACTTGTAGAGCTCCTTGCCGGTCTTGGCGTCTACGGCCTTCAGGTAGCCCTCGAGGGTGCCGTAGAACACCACGTCACCGGCGGTGGCAAGAGCGCCAGACCAGACCGAGAACTGCTCGGAGTTCGACCACTTGATCTTACCCGCGATGTTGTCCCAGGCGATGAAGTTGCCCATGCCGCCGTGGCTGTTGGGGGCCGGGTACATGGCCAGCGTCGCGCCGACGTAGGGCTGACCGGGGGTGTAGGACACCCGGAACGGCTCGTAGTCCATGCAGACGTGGTTGGTGGGCACGTAGAACAGCTGGGTCTTCGGCGAGAACGCCGCAGGCTGCTGGTCCTTGGTGCCGAGAGCGGCGGGGCAGATACCCTTGGAGTTGGTATCCTCACCGTTCTGCTCGGTGGAGTACTTGGCCTGGACGAGCGGACGACCGTAGGTCTTCGAGCCCTTGTCCATGTCGACCTTGGAGGCCCAGTTCACCACCGGATCGAACTTCTCGGCGACCAGGAGCTCGCCGGTGGCGCGATCGAGGGTGTAGCCGAAGCCGTTACGGTCGAAGTGTGTGAGGAGCGGACGATCCTTGCCATCGACCTTCTGATCCGTGAGGATCATCTCGTTGATGCCGTCGTAGTCCCACTCGTCGTGCGGGGTCATCTGGTAGACCCACTTGGTCATGCCGGTATCCGGGTTACGTGCCCAGATGGTCATGGACCACTTGTTGTCGCCCGGACGCTGCTTGGGGTTCCAGGTCGAGGGGTTGCCCGAGCCGTAGTAAACGAGGTCCAGCTTCGGATCGTAGGAGAACCAGCCCCAGGTGCAGCCGCCGCCGGTCTTCCACTGGTCGCCTTCCCAGCTCTTCAGCGAGGAATCCTTGCCGACCGGCTTGCCGAGCGAGGTGGTCTTCTCGGGATCGACGATCAGCTGGTCGTCGGGACCGACGGAGTAACCGCGCCAGGCCTTCTTGCCGGTCTTGGCATCGTAGGCCGTGACGTGGCACTGCACGCCGAACTCGCCGCCGGAGATGCCGACGATGATCTTGTCCTTCACGGGCAGAACGGTGGCGGTGTTGGTCTCACCCTTCTTGGGGTCGCCGTTGACGACGGACCAGTTCACCTTGCCGGACTTGGCGTCGAGCGAGACGACGGTGGTGTCGGCCTGGTGCAGGATGATGTTGCCATCGGCGTAGGCGAGACCACGGTTGACCGTGTCACAGCACATGACCGGGATGACCGACGGGTCCTGCTTCGGCTCGTACTTCCAGACGATCACGCCTTCCTTGTCGAGGTCGAGGGCGTAGACGATGTTCGGGAAGGGGGTGTGGACGTACATCATGTTGCCGACGACGAGCGGGGAGCCCTCGTGGCCGCGCAGCACGCCGGTCGAGAACGTCCAGGCGACCTGGAGTTGCTTGACGTTGCTGGCGTTGATCTGGTCGAGCTTGGAATAGCGGGTGTTGCCGTAATCGACGGTCTGAAGGACCTGCTCGGCCGGGTTGGCCGTGCGCTTCAGGACGTCTTCGTTGGCGAGGACCGGGCTAGAGGCCACCAGGCCGGCGCCCAGGGCGAGAAGGTGAACCGCTCTCATGCATTCCTCCGACAAGTCTTGACACCGAGCGTTCGCAGATCCGGAGATGCGCGAGTTTTCGATGCGACCTGCTGTTTGCGACAGGGACAGATAACGCTTCCGTAGCGGGCGGAGGGCCGAACCGAACCATGAGGTCCCGGGTCGATCCTCCTGGCCGAGGGCCGCTATCCCTTTGCGGCGCCCCTCGAAACCGAAGCTTGAATGAACTCTAAGAAAAATTCCGGGGCCGTCAACTCGCTTTGTGAGGGTTTCCTGAGGCTAGGCCAAAGGTCGTAAGGCCCCGACCTTGGTGAATCGACCCCTAATGCTGCGGCGCAACCGATGTTGCGGTGCAAAAACAGCGATCTTGTTACCAAAGCTTTTTATAGGGCGGACGGGATCTTATGCGCGAAACGCATGCGGACATGCGGAATGCATGCGTGGTCCTCGATTCAGGCTGGATCCGGACCGAACGCGCCCTCGGCTTCGGTCGGACGCCGCCGGTAGTCCCGGGGCCATGCAGGATAGTGCAGGGTGGCATTCCGGCCGCCGTATCGGTGGAAAGCCGCGGAACCTGCGCGGCCCGTCACGTCCAGGGGCGATGCGTTGTCTCGCCGCATCGGAGGCGCGGCGGCTTTTCCGGGGACGCCGACGCCTCCGCGGGCCCCTTGTCGGCTCAGACGGCGATGATGCCGGGGTAGCGACCGGCGAGATCGGCCCGGGTCGCGTCCGCCCAGGGCCGGTCGCGGGCTTCGCGCGGGAGGTCCAGGGCCACGGTGGCGACGCGGCGCGCCGGTCGAGCCGACACCAGAACGAGCCGGTCGGCGATGGCGATGGCCTCGGCGACGTTGTGGGTCACCATCAGGACTCCCATGCCGGTTCCGGTGACGCTGTCGACGACCAGGCCGCGCAGGGCCGCCGCCGAGGCGTCGTCGAGGGACACGAACGGTTCGTCGAGGACGAGGATGCGCGGGCTCTGGGCCAAGGCCCGCGCCAGGGCGACGCGCCGGGCCATGCCGAGGGACAGGGCGCCGGGATAGCGACGCCGCCACGGGGTCAGGCCGAGGGACTCGAACAGGGCATCGAGATCGCGGCCGCGCGCGGTGCGCGGCAGGGCGAGGCGCACGTTCTGCTCGACGGTGCGCCAGGGCAGCAGGCGCGGCTCCTGGAACACCATGGCGATGCCGGCGGTCTCCGGGTCGGGCGTCACGCTGCCGTCGTAGGCGGTGTCGAGGCCGAGCAGGATGCGCAGGGTCGTGGTCTTGCCCGCCCCCGAGGGGCCGATGAGGCAGGTGATCTCGCGCGCGTGAAGGGAGAAGCCCAAGTCCCGCACCGCCTCGACGGGCTCGGGGCCGCCGGCGCCGTAGATCTTGGAGCGGATGTCGACGGTGAGGGCCGCGGGCCCGGCGCCGCCGGCGGACATGGGCCAGGCGCCGCCGGCGGACATGGGCTCAGCGCCAGCGTCGGACATGGGCTTCGAGGCGCTGGAGGACGAGAATGTCGATGGCGATCATCACGCTCATGAACACGATGCTGTAGCCGACGATGGCGGCCACGTTCAGGCTCTGGACGAAGTAGTAGTTGATGGCGAAGCCGACCCCGTTGGGCCGTCCCAGCAGCTCGATCACCAGGACGATCTTCCAGGCCAGCGACAGACCGGAGCGGGCGGCCGCCACCACGAAGGGCTGGAGTTGGGGCACCAGCACGTGGGCGATCCAGGTGCGCCGGTCGAACCGGTAGGTCCGAGCCATCTCCTCCAGTTGCGGATCGAGGCCGCGCGCGCCCTCGCGCAGGATCACGGCGACGTTCGGCAGCTTGTTGAGCACCACGGCCAGCACCGCCGCGCCCTCGTTGAGGCCGACCCAGATGTAGGCCAGCACGGTGATGACGAGCGCCGGGGTGTTGAGGAGGATGAGGAGCGGCGTGTCGAGGACGAGGTTGAGGCGCCGCGACCGCCCCAGCGCGATGCCGAGCAGCACGCCCAGCACCATGGCGAGCACGAAGGAGATCCCGACCCGCGCGAGGGTGATGCCGACGTTGGACCACAGGTCGCCAGAGGCGGATTCGCTCTGGATGAAGCTCAGGATCGCGAGGGGCGCCGGCAGCAGCCGCGAGCCGGCCGCGACGGCGGCCGCCTGCCACCCGGCCAGCAGGACGAGGACCGAGACGAGGCGGGTGGCGGTCCCCATGTCGCTAGAATCTCATCGTGCTATGCAGGCTTCGCGGGAGTGGGCACCGGTTCTGCGTCGAGAACCCGAGTCGGTTCGCGTCGGGGCGCCGAAGCGAACCGGCTCAGAGAGGCGCAGAGCGGCTCCGGCCCGCGGTCGCGTGCGTCAGCCATTCGCCGTGCCGTCGTAGTACAGGTCCGGCGGCAGGGTGGTGCCGGCGCCGACGAGGCGCTCGCCCCCGAGCCGGGCCAGGACGCCGTAGAGACGTTCGCCGTCGGCGCGTTCGGCGGTGAGCGCCCGGCGCGGGATGCCGGCGAGGAAGTCGCGCTTCAGGGCCTCGAAGGTCGCCTCGTCCTCGGCCGCCATGAGGGGGCGGACCACGTCCCACGCCGAGGCGTCCTGGGCGAGCATGTCCTTGGCCGCCTTCGAGGCGCGGGTGAAGCCCGCCACCGCCTCGGGCTTGGCCGAGACGGTCTCGCCCGCCAGGAGGTAGCCGATCAGCGCCATGGAGCCCGTAGCGCCGAAGGCCCGCATGATGTCGTCGGAGCCGATGATGCGCCGGAAGCCCTTCGGCTCCAGGCGCGCGCAATAGGTCCAGTACAGGAGGCCGGCGTCGAGTTCGCCCTGCTCGAGCTTGAGCGCCAGGAGCGGCGGCGCGCCGAACGCGATGGTGGCCTCGGTCTCGAGGTCGAGGCCGGCGGTGTCGCGGGCCTGGGCCTTGAGGAGGAGCCAGTTCTTGTCGAGCGGCCCGCCGGCGACGCCGATGCGCTTGCCCTTGAGGTCCTTGAGGGTGGCGATGGGACTCTTGCCCGGCACCATCAGGGACCCCTCGGTGGTGGAATAGGGAAAGAACCGCATGGCGCGGCCCTCGTTGCCGAGGCGGGCCGCCCACAGCAGGTCGCCCACGATGGTGTCGACCTGACCGCCCTGGAAGGCGATGCGGGCGGCATCGTTGCCGGCGAGCTTGACCACGTCGAGGGTGAAGCCGTTGGCCGTGTCCAGGCCGCGGGCCTTGATCACGGCGGCCTCCCACGACACCGTGCCGAAGGGCAGGCTGCCCACGGAAACCCTGGGGGGCGCGGCCCGGGCCGGGCGAGCGGCCAGGGGCAGCAATGCCGCCGTCGCGAGCAATCCGCGCCGTGACAGCATCGGCGGTCCCTCCCTTATTCTGTTGAGAGTCTCAATAGGATGTCCCGGTTCGGCCGTCCACCGGCGCGCCCGCGCCGGCGCTGAGGCGAAACGGCCCGCGCGTTTGCGCGGGCGTCCTTGCACGGGCGTCCTTGTGCAGGTGTCCTCGCGCGGACGTCCTTGCACCTGCGCCCCGCCCGTCGCAGGGTCGCCGCCAGGCGCCCGGCCGACGCCGGGCCACGGGAGGATCCACCATGGCCGAACCGCGCGAACCCGTCCTCGACGACGCCACCATCGAGGCCCGCCTCGCCGGCGAGCTGCCGGCCTGGCGCCTCGAGGACGGCTGGATCAAGCGCACCTACAAGACCGCGAGCTGGAAGAGCACGCTCATGGTCATCAACACCGTGGGGCACCTCGCCGAGGCCGCCTGGCACCATCCCGACCTCACGGCCTCCTACGCCTGGGTCGAGGTGCGCCTGACCAACCACGCCGCCAAGGGCGTGACCGAGAAGGACTTCGCCCTGGCGCGCAAGATCGAGGAGGTGGTCGGCTGGCAGCCCGGCACGGAGGGCGGCGCCCTCGAGGGCACCCCGACGGACCCGCGCTTCGCCTATATCAAGCACGACAAGTAGGGCGCGCGTCTCACCGCTCCGCCTTCACCCGGCGGCACTCGGTCTTGAGGTAGGCGGTCTTCCCGACTTCGTCGCGAAGATCCGTGCGGGCGATGATCTCCTGCCAGCCGTTGGTGCAGCCGAGCTCGTTGGCGACGCGGACCTTGCGGACCTCGCTCGCCCTGTCGTCGGTGCAGCCCTCGATGGGGATGCCGTTGGCGCAGACGAGGACGACGGCGATGAAGGCGTTCACGGGCGGGCTCCGGCTGACAGACGCATCATCGGGTACGCGCGGCGCCGCGCCCCGGTTTCAGCCGATCTCCGGGGCAGCCGATTTCCAGGATCGTGTCGGGCGAGAACGTGGCGCCCTCGACCGGGTTGGCGACCCAACGGGTGCGCCCGACCCTGAGATCGTGGCCTGCGTGGAAATGACCCGAGATCCACACATCCGGGCGTGCGGCGTCGGGTAGGTCGTCCAGCACCGTGGTGGCGTAGAAGGCCGGCAGCCACCACGGCACGCCGGGCGCCCCGCGAAACGCATCCACCGCCGCCGTGCCGGCCGGGTGGTGGGTCACGCACACGCTCGGCCCGTCATGCGGCACCGACAGGGCCGCGACGAGCCCCGCCCGCTCGCGCTCATGCGCCGCCATGGCGTCCCGCGGCGACCACACCGAGCCGTCGCCGTTGCGGATGGCGCCGCGGAACTCGCGGGACCCGGTGACGGGGTCGGTCATGCGCGCGGCGGCGTAGGCGACGGGGTCGGCTGGCCGGTCCGGCGTCCCGGCGTCGCACCAGCGCCCGGCGAGGCGCCAGTCGGTCCACAGGGTGGTGCCGGTGAAGCGCACCCCGTCGAGGATCACGGACGCGCCCCCCTGGAGCAGGTGGATCGTGTGCCCCGCCTCGTTCAGGCGCGCGACCTCGGCCTCCAGGGCGGCGAGGAGCTGGGGCGCCGTGCGACCGTCGCCCGTGGGGGCGTAGCGCTCGTGGTTGCCGGGCACCAGCACGATGGGCCGGCCCTGCGCCAGGGCCACCACGGCCGCCAGCCCCCGCTCGGGATGGCCCTCCCACAGGTCGCCGGCGCAGGCGAGGACATCGAAGGCGGGGCGCGGCAGGGGGATCACGTCGAGGCGGCGACGCTCGAGGTGGAGATCCGAGATCGGAAAGACGCGCATGGAGTTCTGGAGCCTCGGACTTTCAGGAAGCCGTCTTCACGCGACCGCCCGTGAGCGACCGTTCTGCCTCAAGCCACCGTTTTGGCCGCGCGCCATTCCGCGCGGGCCGCCCGGAGGATGTCCCCGGCCGAATCCGCGTTGAGGACGGCGATGCCGGCGGCGGCGACGAGGTCGGGCCAGGGGGACAGGGTCAGGGCGGTGACGAGGCCGGCGGCGATGATGGCGAGGTTGGCGTAGGCGTCGTTGCGGGCCGAAAGGTAGGCCGCCCGGGTCAGGCTGCCGCCGCCGTCGCGGTGGCGCGCCAGCATCGCCGCGCAGACGAGGTTGACGCCCAGAGCCGCGAGCCCCGTCAGGGTCAGCGCCAGGGGCGCCGGCGGGGTCAGGTCTGAAAACTTCTCGTAGGCCGCGTAGGCCGTGGCGAGGCCCGGAATCACCAGGATGCCGGCCAGCACCATGCCGAGGCGGGCCCGGTTGCGGACGCTCCAGCCGATTCCGGCGAAGATCAGCAGGTTGATGGCCGCGTCCTCGAGAAAATCGAGGCTGTCGGCGATGAGGGCGATGGAGCCGATGGCGAGCGCCACGGCGATCTCGATGCCGAAGAACCCGAGATTCAGGGCCGCCACCCGGGCGACGACGGGACGGAGCGCAGGGGTGGGCGCGGGCTTCATCACGCGGCCGGATCGATCGGGACGGGAGATTCGGTCACGGGGCCATCCCTGAAGCATCGTCCCCGAAGGCGTCGGTCGGCGTTCGGGACAGGACGAGGCCGAGCCTCCGCGCGCCTCATCTCATCCTGCGCCTCTTCGCCGATGCGCCGCGCCCTGTCGAGGGGGCGGCCGCCCTTCCCCCGGAGACTTCTAACTACGGGAGACTTCTAACTACGGGAGACCTCCAACCATGGGAGATCTCGAATCGTGGGAGATCTCGAATCATGGAAGGGACCGGGGCGGGCCGGAGATCGGCGCGACCGATCAGGGGCCGCGCGCGATGCGCCGGTTGCGCACGTCCTTCAGCGCGCGCCGATGGGTGGGAGAGATCCCCGGCGGCGTCGGCGGCGGGGCCGGCTTCGGCAGGACGGGGGTCAGGGTCCGCACGCGAGACGACAGGGCCGGATGGACCGGTGCGCCCTGCGGCCGCCCGGGCGCCGGCCAGCCCATCGGGGCGGCTTCCCAATCGACCGTGATGGGCCTCGGCGCAGCGGGCCTGCGCGTTCGACCGGTGCGCCGCGGCTGCGGCGAACGGCACGCCGCGACCGTGAAGGCGACGAGGGAGCCGGCGAGGCAGGCGCAGGCGATGACGAGGATGTCCGGCCTCGGCGTTTCGCTCACCATCAGGCCGACGAGCCCCGTCACCGAGAGCGCCGACCCGATATGCCGGGGTGCGAAGGGGTCGAAATCGGTCATGCCCGACACCCTCGGCCCTGGGGATCACGAAAGCGTGAAGTCAATCCTTCGAATTGTCCCGGCTCCTTCCCCGGTACCCTGGCGCACTGCGTCCATCCATCCCGCCTGCGCACACGTCGGTCTGGTCCCGTGGGCCGCAGGCGTCCTCCTCCTCCGGAGAAGAGGCCTCAGGGTTCGCGAAACCCCGTCGGCAAGCCGTCGAGGCTCACTGCATTCTTCTCGGCGCGATAGGCACGAAGCCCGGCTTCTCCCTTGGCCTCGGCCCAACGCGCGAGAACCGGGCGTTCGCCCGCGTACGCGAAGAGCGGGACGCCGTAGCCGCAGCTCGTCTGCACGAGGTCGATCGCGAGGGACACGACCTGACGGGCCCCGAGCGGTTCCACGCCTCCGTAGAAGCGGTCGAGAAACTCCGCGTAATCCGATGACCCCCGGAACGCGACGCGGCCTTTTCCATAGAGCCGAAGAATCGACGGCGGGCCGTCGAACGCGCAGAACATGAGGGTCACCGGGCCGTCGGCCCTCACATGGGCGGCCGTTTCGCTGCCGCTGCCGGTCAGGTCCAGATAGGCGACATGGTTCGGGTCGAGCACATGAAGGTGTTCGGTCGGCCGGGGCGAGATGTTGGTGCGCGCGCCCAATGCCCCGGAGCCGGTGAAGAAGATCTTCTGCGATGCGATGAAGTGCTGATGCGTGTCCTCCATCGCGGGGAACTGCTTCGCCATGCTGGCCTCGTCGATCGGTTCGCTGTCCGGCAGAGTTTGCGCACGAAGAGCCACCCGTGCGGCGCCATCGTGGCAGACCCAGGGTCGTCTCCGTCACGTGCCGCGGTGTCCGTGAAGGCTCGACCGGTTCGGGTGAATACGGGCCGCGCGGCGGTCCGAGACTGGATTTGGCCGCGCGCCTGTGCGAGGCGAGCGTGACCTGCCGCGCGTCCCCGGACGTGCCGCCGACGCATGCGTGCCACAAACGGAACGAGACGGGGGAACTGCCCATGATGCCAGAACTGCGCGTCCTGTACTTCGAGGACCTCGAAGTCGGCCTGTCCGAGACCCTCAACAAGGAGATCTCGTCCTCCGACGTGGTGGGCTTCGCCGAGATCACCGGCGACCGCAACCCGATCCACCTGTCCGAGCACTTCGCCGCCCGTACGCCGTTCGGCACCCGCATCGCCCACGGCCTCTACACCGCTGGCCTGATCTCGGCGGTGCTCGGCACCCGCCTGCCCGGGCCGGGCGCCATCTACATCAGCCAGACCCTGAACTTTCGCGCGCCCGTGCGGATCGGCGACACGGTTCAGGTCACCGTCGAGGTGGCCGAACTCGTGCCCGAGCGCCGCCGCGCCCGGCTCAAATGCACCTGCTCCGTCGCCGGCGAGATCGTGCTGGACGGCGAGGCCCTGGTGAAAGTGCCGACCAAGGCCGAGGCCGACCCCTTGGCCATCCGCATGGGCGGCCGCCCGCCGAGCGCCTGACCCGGCCGCACCCCCGACCCGGCCCGTGACCCCGATCCCCATCGACAGCCCGACCGACGCGCGCCTCGCCCCCTACACGGCCATGCGCGAGCGCGATCTCGTCGGGCGCGCGGGCCGCTTCATCGTCGAGGGCGACGTCACCCTTCGGGTGATGGTTTCGCAGAAGGCGCGGTTCTCGCTGGAATCGATCCTGCTGTCGCCGGAGCGGGTGTCGGGCTTGGCCGACATTCTGCCCGATGCCGTCCCGGTCTACGTGGCCGACAAGGCCGTGATGAGCGCCATCACGGGATTTCCGATCCATCGCGGCGTTCTGGCGGTGGGGCTGCGCGGCCTGGAGGGCGCCCTCGCGGTGCCGCCCGCCCCGGCGCCGGCCCTCGTCGTCGGCCTCGTCGGATTGACCAACCACGACAATGTCGGCGGCCTGTTCCGCAACGCCGCCGCCTTCGGGGCCGACGCGGTGCTCCTCGACGCCGACACCTGCGATCCCCTCTACCGCAAGGCGATCCGGGTCTCGGCCGGCGCGGCGCTCACGGTGCCGTTCGGGCGCCTGCCCGACGGTGCCGCCTGTCTGGCCTTCGCACACCACCACGGCCTCGTGCCCCTGGCGCTCAGCCCCGCCGGGGGCGAGACCCTGTCCGACCTGACGCCGCCGCCCCGCGCCCTCCTGCTCCTCGGCACGGAAGGCCCCGGCCTGCCCGAGGCGCTCATGGCCCGCGCCCGGACCATCCGCATCGCCATGGCGCCCGGCTTCGATTCCCTCAACGTCGCCACCGCCGGGGCGCTCGCCCTGCACCACCTCGCCGCGCACCGGTTGGGATGATGGCATTCCGCTCGATTTTCCACGGGCGCAGCCCCGAATCACCCCCCGCACCGGCACGCGACAATCCGTGGCTCTTGCCCTGCCGGTCGCTACGCTCAAGATTGCACCCGTGTGCCGGTCGGTGTGCGTGGTAAAGCCGGATCGGGCCAGGGGGCGTGATCCAGGCGATCGATGGGGAGTTGTGAGCGTTGCTGCAGTCACGGGATGGCTTGCGGACTTTGTCCGGACGCCGGGTCATCATCGTCGGCGCCGGTCCCGGCGGCCTCGCCACGGCCCTGCTGCTGGCGCGGGCGGGCGTCCACGTCACGCTCCTCGAAAAGGACCCGGCGGTAGGCGGCCGGACCAAGACCGTCGAGGCACCGGGCGGGTACCGCTTCGACATCGGACCGACCTTCTTCCTCTATCCACAGATTCTCGCCGACATCTTCGAGTCCTGCGGTGAGCGGCTGGAGGACCACGTCAAGCTCGAACGTCTCGATCCGCAATACCACCTCGTCTTCGAGGAGAATGGCGGGATCTCGGGCACGATCCAGGCCACCAACGACATGGCGCGCCTGGAGGCCGAGGTCGCCCGCATCGCGCCGGACGACGCCAAGAACGTGCGCAAGTTCTTCTCCGACAACCGGGTCAAGCTGAAGTTCTTCAAGCCGGTGCTGGAACAGGCGTTCCACACCCTGCGCAGCATGGCCTCCCCGGCGATGATCGCCGCCCTGCCCCACCTCCATCCGGGGCGCAGCGTCGACAAGGACCTGCAGCGCTACTTCGCCGATCCGCGCGTGCGCCTCGCCTTCGCGTTCCAGACCAAATACCTCGGCATGTCGCCGTTCCGGTGCCCGAGCCTGTTCACCATCCTGTCGTTCCTCGAATACGAGCACGGCGTCTATCACCCCGTCGGCGGCTGCGGCGCCGTCTCGGAGGCCATGGCGGGGCTGGCGCGCCGCATGGGCGTCGACATCCGCCTCGGCGCCAGCGTCGACCGGGTGCTGTTCGAGGGCAAGAAGGCCTGCGGCGTCGTCTGCGGCGGGGAGACGATCCCTGCCGACGCGGTGGTGATCAACGGCGATTTCGCCAAGGTGATCCAAGATCTGGTCCCCCAGTCGCACCGCCCGCGCTGGCGCGACGCCAAGATCGAAAAGGCGCGCCTCTCGTGCTCGACCTTCATGCTCTATCTCGGGATCGAGGGCCCGGCGCCGGAGGCGCTCGGCCATCACACGATCCTGCTGTCGGAGGATTACGCCCGCAACATCCGTGAGATCACCGGCGGCATCCTGCCGATGCAGCCCTCGCTCTACGTGCAGCATGCGGGCTTCACCGACGGCGGCATGGCGCCCCCCGGCCACACCAGTCTCTACGTCCTCGTGCCGGTGCCGAACCTCAAGGCCGACATCGACTGGGGGACCACGCGGCAGACCTATCGCCGCCTCGTCCTCGACCGCTTGAAGATCCTCGGCCTCGGCGACATCGAGGAGCGCATCCGCTACGAGCGCATCGTCGACCCGACGGAGTGGCGCGACGACTTCTTCGTCCACGAAGGCGCCACTTTCAACCTCGCCCACGACCTGATGCAGATGCTCTACTTCCGCCCGCACAACCGCTTCGGGCCCGGCCTCTACCTCGTCGGCGGCGGCACCCATCCGGGCTCGGGCCTGCCGGTGATCTACGAGGGCGCGCGCATCACCGCCCGCCTGCTCATCGAGGAGTTGTCGGCCGGCCGCGTCGGCGCAGAAGCGGCCGGCGTGCCGAACACGGCGCCGCTCGCCACCTCCGGCGACGCCGCGTGACGCATCTCATCGCGGGCGCCGCCTGCCTCGCCCTCTGCCTCATCGCCGGGTCCGCCCGGGCGGCCACCGTCGAGGTGACCGTGGACGGGATCGAGCCCGTGCCCTCCACACTCTACGTCGCCCTGTGCCAGGGCGGCCTGTCGGAGGCCGAGTGCCGGACCGGCCAGGACGCGCCCGTGCGGGCCGCGAGCCAGCGCGTAGTGTTCGAGGGTGTGGCGCCCGGCGCCTACGCGGTGGCGGCGTTCCAGGACCTGAACGGCGACCGCCGCCTCGACCGCACCGGCCTCGGCCTGCCCACCGAGCCCTACGGCTTCTCCGGGGCGCCCGAGCGCACGGCCCGGCCGGATTTCGCCCGTGCCCAGATCGCCGTGCGCGAGCCCGGGCTGGCCCTGCGCTTGCGCCTGGTCCGCGCCCTGCCCCGCCGCTGACCGCCCCCGTGCCGTCCGACGCACCCCTGGTCGTGGTCCGGGGGGCCACCCTGAACTACCGCGACCGGCGCGTCCTCGACGGCGTCGACCTCGACCTGTGCGCCGGCCGCACCGTCGCGCTGCTCGGCCCCAACGGGGCCGGCAAGACCTCTCTCATGCGCCTCGTCGCCGGGCGCCTCGCCCCGCAGGCCGGCAGCGTGCGCATCGCCGGGTGCGATCCGTTCGCGACCCACGCGGCCCGCCGGGCCATCGGCTGGGTGCCCCAGGACATCGCCCTCTATCCCCGCCTCACGGTGGCGGAGAACCTCGACGTGTTCGCCCGCCTCGCCGGCCTCGGCCGGACCGCGCGCCGCGCCGCCGTGGCGGAGGCCCTCGACCTCACGGACATCGCCGACGTCGCCGGGCGCCCCGTCGGCCTGCTGTCGGGGGGCTACCAGCGCCGGGTCAACATCGCCGCGAGCCTCATGGCCCGGCCCCGCCTCGTCCTCCTCGACGAGCCGACGCAGGGGGTCGATCTCCACGCCCGCGCGGCGATCCACGCCGTGCTGGAGCGCCTGCGCCGCGAGGGCGCCGCCCTCCTCGTCGCCACCCACGACTTCGCCGAGGCCGAGCGCCTCGCCGACCGGGCGGCCTTCCTCGCGCAAGGCCGCATCGTACGCGAGGGCGCCCTGCCCGACCTCCTGGGCCGCCTCCGCGACGGCGCCCCCGAGCACGAGATCGCGTTGTCCAGCCCCGCCCTGGGCCCCGCCGAAGCGGCCCTGCGGCGCGCCGGATTCGGCCCCGTGGACACCGGCCTGACCTGGCGGGCGCATCCGGGCGCCGGCTCGCGCCTCGAAGCCGCCGGCTCGCGCCTCGAAGCCGCCGGCTCGCGCCTCGAAGCCGCCGGCTCGCGCCTCGAAGCCGCCGGCCAGCGCCTCGAAGCCGCCGGCCAGTGCCTCGAAGCCGCCGGCCCGCGCCTCGACGCGGCCGCCCTGCTCGCCGCCCTGCGGGCCGAGGGCGTCCCCGTCGCCGAGATCCGCATCCGCGCGCCCGGCCTCGAGGCGGTCTACCGCGATGCCCTCGGCCTGTGGGACCCGGCCGACCCCGTCCGCCTTCGCCGCCAGGAGAGCGTCGCGTCATGATCGCCGCCGCCTTCCGGGTGATGCTGCTCGGCCTCGTGCGCGACCGCGCCGCCCTGGTCATGGCCTTCGTGCTGCCGACCGTGATCTTCGTGATCTTCGCCGCGATCTTCTCCGGCGCGATCGGCGAGCGCATCCGCATCCATCTCGGTCTCGTCGACCTCGCCCGGACGGCGACCACCGAGCGCCTCGCGACGGCCCTGGAGGCCGACCCGACCCTTCGCATCGCCCGCCTGTCCGTCAGCGACGTCGCGGGTGCCACCGCCGCCGTGCGCCGGGGCGAGGTCGACGTCGCCCTGGTCCTGCGCGGCGACCTCGATGCCGCCCCGGCCGGCGCCGCCCCGGCCGACCAGCCCGTGGTGCTCGTCGAGAACCCGGCACGGGCGCTGGCCACCCCCATCGCGCTCGGCCAGTTCCAGCGGGTGCTGAACGCGGCCCTGCCGGACGTGGTGCTGGCCCGGATCGTCGCCGACGTGGAGCGGACGGGCAAGATCGGCGCCGACGAGCGCGCCTTCCTGACCCAGGCCTTCGCCGAGCAGCGCGCCCGCAAGGAGCCGTTCTCCTTCGCGTCCCTAGTGGAGCTGCGCAGCACGGCCACGGGCGGCGGCAACGACCGGGTGAGCTACTACGCGGGCGCCATCGCGGCGGTGTTCCTGCTGTTCGCCGCCATGCAGGGGGCGATGTCCCTGGTGGAGGAGCGCCAGGGCGGCCTCGCCGACCGCCTCACCGCGGCGCCCGGCGGCCTCGCCGTCATCGTGCTCGGCAAGTTCGCCTTCCTGGTCGTCCAGGGCATGCTCCAGGCCGGGCTGATCTTCGCCGCCGCGAGCCTCCTGCACGGCGTCGACCTGAAGCCCCACTGGGGGGCGTGGCTCGTCACCACGTTCCTCGTCGCCGCCATGGCGGCCGGACTGGCGCTGGCCGCCTGCGCCGCCGCCGCCACCCGCCAGCAGGCGCACCTCGCCTCGACCTTCGGCGTCCTGCTGCTGTCGGCGGTGGGCGGCAGCATGGTCCCGCGCTTCCTCATGCCGCCCTGGCTGCAGCAGGCGGGCTGGTTCACCCCCAACGCCTGGGCCATCGAGGCCTACCAGACCGCGCTCGGCGAAGGCGTCTCCGCCGCCCTGCCCGCCTGGGGCGTGATGATCGCGGTCGCGGCGGTGAGTTTGGTGGCGGCCGTGGGGTTGGTGTCGCGCCGGGTGACGTGAGGGGGGCTCCCGTTGAAGTTGTGGCGCACACGTGACATCGTGCGCGACGATGATGGAGCCTTCGATGGCCGATTCCCGCTTCCGATCGATCCAGTCTGCGCTGACGGACATCGTCAGGGATGAACGTATCCTCGGGGGAACACCCGTGCTGGCGGGCACGCGTATTCCGGCCGAGACCATCGCCGCCTATCTTCGCGTCGGCCACACGCCCCTGGAGATCCGGGCCGATTATCCCGCCCTGCCGGCCGATGGGATCGCGGCTGTCGAGGCCTGGGCCGCCGTCCAATACGGGTCCGATTGGAAGTCTGCGGTGGTCACCGCCCGCGCGTGATCCGACTGCTGATCGACGAATGTCTCTCGACCGCCCTCGTGGCAGTCGCCCGCGAATGCGGTTACTCCGTCGATCACGTCAGCTACCTGGGCCTCGCGGGGTATCGGGATCGGAGCCTGATCCCCGTGATCGAAGCGGGCGATTATTGCTTCGTCACCAACAACCGCTTGGATTTCCTGCGTCTCTATGGGCGCCAATCCTTGCACAACGGCTTGATCGTGATCGTGCCGAACACCCACCGCAGGGCACAGATCGAACTCTTCGGACGCGTGCTCGATGCCCTGAGCGATGGACTCGATCTTATCAATCATGTTCTGGAGATCGAGGCCGACGGCCGCATCACCTACGCTCCTCTACCGTGACAGGGCTAATCTAAGACAGGGCCAAGCGTCGGATCGTCGGTCGCGCCTCCACGCCGCCGCGACGGGGTAACGCGTTGACCCCCGTCGCCGGCGGCCTAGCTTCGATCGTACAGAGCGGCTTTCGTCCGCACCGGGAGTAACGTGAACATGCGGGCTGGGTCTTCGGTCGCCGTCGTCGGCGCGGGGTTGGGCGGCCTCGCGGCGGCCTGCGTGAGTGCGGCGCGCGGCCACACGGTCACGCTCTACGACAAGAACGAGTGGCTCGGCGGCAAGGCGGCGGTGCTGCACGAGGGCGGGTTCCGGTTCGACATGGGACCGACCATCCTCACGGTACCGAAGGTGCTGGAGCGCATCTTCCAGGAGGCCGGGCGCGACATCCGCGACTACCTCGACCTGCGCCGCCTCGATCCGCAATGGCGCTGCTTCTTCGACGACGACACCCGGATCGACCTCATGGCCGACGTGCCCACCATGGCGGCCTCCATGGACCGGTTCGCCCCGGGCACGGGCGCCGGGGAGGGCTACACGAAGTTCATCGAGATCTCCGAGCACCTGCACGGCGTCTCGAACAAGTTCTTCTTCTGGAAGGCGGTGGAGGACCTGTTCGACACCATCGACATCCGGGCCAACATGAACCCCGGAACCCTGCGGGACGTGCTGTCCCTGCGCATGGGCTCCTCGGTGGCCGGCACCATCCGGTCCAAGGTCAAGGACGCGCGCCTCGCCCAGATGCTCGACCACTTCGTACAGTATGTCGGCTCGTCGCCCTACGGCGCGCCGGCGGTGCTCTGCGCCATCGCCCACATGCAGACGGCGGAGGGCGTGTGGTACCCCATGGGCGGCACCCGCGCGGTGGCCGAGGCGTTGTCGAAGCTCGCCGGCGAGCTCGGCGCCACCCTGCGGCCGGGCGACGAGGTCACGGGCATCGCCATCGAGAACGGCGCCGTGAAGGGCGTGCGGACCGCCGCCGGCACCACGCCGTTCGACGCCGTGATCTCCAACATGGACAGCGTGCGGACCTACCGCGAGCTCGTCGGCGGCGCCGTCGGCAAGGCCTACGAGAAGAAGTCCTTCGAGCCGGCCTGCTCGGGCGTGGTGCTCTACCTCGGGTTGAACAAGCGCTACGACCACCTCAGCCACCACGACTTCGTCTTCTCCCGCAACCCGGAGGAGGAGTTCGACTACATCTACCGCAAGGGCGAGCCGGCGCCGGACCCGACGGCCTACCTCGCCGCCCCCTCCTCCACCGATCCGAGCGTGGCGCCGGAGGGCGGCGAGGCCCTCTACGTCCTCGTCCACACGCCCTACCTCCGGCCGCATCACGACTGGTCGAAGATGTTCCCGGCCTACCGGCAGGTGATTTTGGACAAGCTGAAGCGCACGGCCGGCATGCCGGACCTGGAAGAGCGCATCGTCGTCGAGCGCCACCTCACGCCGCAGGACATCCACGAGCGCTACAAGGTCTTGAACGGGGCGATCTACGGCCTCGCCTCCCACGGCAAGTTCATGGGCGCGTTCAAGCCCGGCAACCGATCGCGGCAGGTGCGGGGGCTCTACCTCGCCGGCGGCGCGGCTCATCCCGGCCCCGGCATGCCCATGGTGATGATGTCGGGCTGGATCGCGGCCGACGCCCACGATACCGATGCCCAGACGATCGCGTCCCTCGAAGGGAACCGGGCGAGCGCTTAGGGACCGGACGGTGTCGGCCCCGGCCCGCTCGCGGTTCGTATGGCGGTTCATGGTCGGTTATTTCGACCGGTTCCTGCGCCGCCACATGAACGCCCTGCGCCTCGCGCGCTGGGGCGTGCCGGATTGCGCCGGCCATCCCGGGCCCGTCGTGGTCTATTGCAACCACCCGGCCTGGTGGGATGCCGCCGTGGTGATCCTGCTCGCCGGGCGGCTGTTTCCGAAGCGCGCGAGCTACGCGCCGTTCGATGCCCGGATGCTGGCGCGCTACGCGATCTTCGCCCGCATCGGTGCCTTCCCGGTGGACCTCGACTCGGCGCGCGGCGCGGCCCAGTTCCTCCGCTCGTCGCGAAACATCCTGGCGCAGCCGGATGCGATGATGTGGATCACCGCACAGGGGCGCTTCGCCGATGTCCGCGCTCGGCCCCTGGACCTCCGGGGCGGCGTCGCCCGCCTGCCCGAACTCGGACCCGACACCCTGTTCGTGCCCCTCGCCCTCGATTACGCCTTCTGGGAGGAGCGCGGCGCCGAGGCTTGCGCCGCCTTCGGCGCGCCGATCCGAGCTTGCGACCTCCAGTCCCTCCCCCGGCCCGAGCGCCTCGCCCGCATGGAGGAGGCGCTGACGGCGACCCTCGACCGCCTCGCCGCCGACGTCATCGCCCGTGACCCCGCCCGCTTCACCGCCCTCGTCTCGGGCGCCAAGGGGGTCGGGGGCGTGTACGATTGGGGACGGCGCTTGCGCGCGGCCCTGACGGGGCGCCGCTTCGAGCCCGCCCACCGCGTCGAGGAAGATCTGTTGCGCGAGAAAGACCGCACGCCGTGATCCTCGCCCTCGCGATCGCTTCGGTGCTGCTTGCCCTCCTGCCGGCTATTCTCACCGCCGTGAACCTGTTCGCCCTGCGCACGCCGGTGCCCGACACCGCTCGCCTTCCGGCGTCGGGTGGGAGCCACGGGTTCCCACACCTTCCAGGAGAGGGACAGGGTGAGGTGTGTGGATTGTCCGGAGATGTCCCACACCTCACCCCAGCCCTCTCCTTGCAGGAGAGGGGGGCGGTCGCGGCTCACGGCGCCCCATCGCCGACGTCTGAATCCCATCAGCCGGGCGCTGACAACGAAGCGCCCCGCGTGTCGATCCTCATCCCGGCCCGGGACGAGGCCGCCACCATCGCCCACACCGTGCGGGCGGCGCTCGCCAGCATGGGCGTCGCCATCGAGGTGCTGGTGGGCGACGACCATTCCACCGACGCTACCGCCGCCATCGTGCGCGACATCGCCGCCACCGACCCGCGCCTGCGGCTCGTGGCGATCCCGCCCCTGGCCGAGGGCTGGACGGGGAAGAATCACGCCTGCGCGGTGCTGGCCGGGGCGGCACGCGGGGCGCACCTGCTGTTCATCGACGCCGACGTGACCCTGGCGCCGGCGGCGGCGGCGGCGCTGGCCGCCTACGCCGTCCGCACGGAGTCCGCCCTCGTCAGCGCGGTGCCGCGTCAGCGCATGGGGACGCTCGGCGAATGGCTCACGGTGCCGATGATCGGCTTCCTCCTCGTGGGCTACCTGCCGGTGCCGATGATGCGCGCCTCCCTCCGCGCGTCCCTCGGGGCGGCCTGCGGCCAGCTCGTCCTCGTCGACCGGGCGGTCTACGCCGCCACCGGCGGGCACGGCGCCATCCGGGGCTTCCTCCACGACGGCGTGCTGCTGGCCCGCACCTTGCGCGGGGCGGGCCACCGCACCGATCTCGTGGCCGGGCACGCGCTCGCCACCTGCCGGATGTACCGGACCTGGCGCGAGTGCTGGGCTGGGTTCTCGAAGAACGCCCACGAGGGCATGGCGACGCCGCGCGCCTTGCCAGTCTGGACCGGGCTGCTGTTCACCGCCCACATCCTGCCGGGGCTGCTGCTGGTCCTGTTCGGCTTCGGCTTCGTCGCGCCCGGGGCGGCGGCCCTCGCGCTCGTCGCCTTCCTGCTCTCCCTCGGCACGCGCGCCGCGATCACGCGCGCCATGCGCGAGCCCCTCGTGACGATCCCGCTGCATCCCGTCGCCGTCGCCGTCGCCCTGGCGATCCAGTGGAACGTGCTCCTGCGTCGCAAGGCTGCCGGCGCCGCCGTGTGGAAGGGCCGGAGCTATCCGCTGAACGGGGCCTGATCCGTCTCTTCGGCGATCCACGCCGCCGTGTCCGGGTCGGCGCCCACCACCGGAAGATGTAGGATGATCGGCGTCTCGTAGGGGTGGCGTTCCTTGAGGGCGGCACTGAGCGGCTCGGCCAGGGCCTCGCGGCTCTTGATCAGGGCCACCACCTCGTCGGCCCGCTCCACCGCGCCCTTCCAGGCATAGACCGAGCGCATCCCCGGCAGCACGTTGACGCAGGCCGCCAAACGCAGGCGCACCAGGGCCTCGCCGACGGCGAGCGCCATCTCGGCATCCGGGAAGGTGGTGTAGACGAGGAGTGGACGCTCCATGCTATGGGTCCTCCAGCGATGGGTCTCGTGATCGCGCAGCGGCGGGTGTGCCGGCCACCGGCGCGTCCCGTGGCGCGATGCGACGCCGAGCGTGGTTGGGTCAACAGGGCGGACGAGGGTTCATGTCGCGGCGTTTCAACACGATCGCGTTCATCGCGAGCCCGACGCCGGATGCGCGCCAGGCGGCCGACGCCCTGATGCGCCGCTACGACCACGTGCCGCCCGAGGAGGCGGACGTGGTGGTGGCGCTGGGCGGCGACGGCCTCATGCTCCAGGCGCTCCACCGCTTCATGGATGCCGGCACGCCGATCTACGGCATGAACCGCGGCACCGTCGGCTTCCTCATGAACGAGTACCGCGAGGAGGACCTCCTCGAACGGCTGGAGAACACCAAGCGCAGCCGCATCCATCCGCTGCTCATGGAGGCCGTGGACACGGAGGGGCGCCGACACCGGGCGCGGGCTCTCAACGAAGTCTACATGCTGCGCCAGACCCATCAGACGGCGAAGCTGCGGATCTCCGTCGACGGCCACGTGCGCCTGCCCGAACTCATCGCCGACGGGGTTCTGGCGGCGACGCCGGCCGGCTCCACCGCCTACAACCTGTCCGTGGGCGGCCCGATCCTGCCCCTCAACGCCCGCCTGCTGGCGCTGACGCCGATCTCGTCCTTCCGCCCGCGCCGCTGGCACGGGGCCCTCCTGCCCGATCACGCCCGCATCTTCATCGAGGTGCTCGACGCCGAGCACCGGCCCGTGGCGGCGGTGGCCGACCACACGGAGTTTCGCCGGGTCGCCACCGTGGAGACTTGGCTCGACCACGCCACCAACCTCGTGCTCCTGCACGACCCCGGCCACAGCCTCGACGAGCGGATCCTGCGCGAGCAGTTCGGCTGACGCCTCGGACGGTCTGCCGTTCGGCCGAGGCGCCGGTTCCCCGGTACGTCGGCCGACGCCTCAGGCCGCGAGGCGGACGCGCTCCCGGTCGGCGCGGTAGCTCGCCACCAGGGCGTTCGGGATCGTGTCGAGGATATCCGCGACGGTCGCGGCGCGGGCGGCCTCGTCCGCACGCTCGGCCGCCCGCTGCTTTTCCGCCCGGTCCTCTTGGAACTGCGCCAGGATCGCGCGCGGCAGGGCTTCGAGGATGAGGCCGACGGGATCGCTCCGAGATGCGACGGGGGTGTCCTCGGCCGCGACGGCGTCGGCCGTCGCGACGGCGTCCGGGATGTCGGTCGAGGCGGACGCGGCGTCGGCCTCGCCGTCGGCGATGGGCTCCACGGCCGGCGGGGCTTCGCGGCTCTCCGGGGCTTCGGGCGCCTCCGGCAGATCCGCAAGCTCCGAGTCCCCAAGCTCCGAGTCCCCAAGCTCCGATTCCGCGTCGTTCGAATCCGCGAGGGCCATGTCCCCGAGGTCCAGGGGCACGTGCTGCTCCGAGGCCGTCGGCCTCCCCCAGGTGGGCTGCGTCTCCGGGCGCGGCGTGGTCTCCGAAGGGTCGACCGCGGCCGCGGGGGGCTCCCGGTGGCCGGTGATCTCGGCGGTCTCCCGAAGCATCCGGCTCATGGCGGCCGCGTGCTGCGGAACGGGCGGGACCTGCTGCTGCGCCTCGCGCCACTCGGCGTCGAGGATTTCCGACTCGACCGCCCGCAGGTCGAGGGGCTGCGCGTCGACGTCCGTCGTGTCGAAATCCTGCGGGCCGGAGAGGAGCCCGTCGAACGCCGGCATGCCGAAGATCCGCGCCTCGGGGAAATCCGTCGCCGCCGGGGGCGCCAGGGCCGCGCGCTCGGTCATCGTCCGGGTCCGCGTACGCGCGGCGTCGCGGGCCGCTTCCGCCTCGAAGCGGGCGAGCAGCGCCATCACGCCCTGGGCCTCGGCGAAGGGCATGCTCTCGCAGGCGGTGAGGGCCCGCTCGATCATGAGGCGCGACAGGGCGGCGCCGTGAGCGGCGGTCTCGCCCCGGCCGGCCTCACGCCAGGCCGAGAGGGCGGCGGAGAAGGCCGGCAGCAGGGGCTCGGGCAGTCCGGCCTTGCGGTGGAGGGCAGCGTAGGCGGCGCTGGCCCCCTCGTGCATGAGGCCCGCGACCCGTCCTGCCGGGAGGCCGGCGAGGTCGGCGAGGGCCGTCTCGGCGAACGGCATGTGGCCCGACAGGATCGCCCGCAGGATCAGGCCGGCGTTGAGCTGGCCGTGCCGGCGCAGGTGGGCGACGAGGCGGGCGAGATCGATGGGGTGGGCACCGACGCTGAAGGCCAGGGTCGCGCGCTCGCGCGCCTCGCGGCCGGCCCGCTCGCCCCGGGCGGGCGTCAGCCAGCCCGACGCCACGGCGAGGCGCGCCAGGGATTCGGCGACCCGGTCCGTGCAGGCCTGGCGGACTTCGAGGGGAAGGTGGGGCCGCGCCAGCACCGCCTCGCGCAAGGCCGCGTCGTCGCCGTGGCGGGCGACGAGGCGCAGGAGGCTTCCGGTGGTGACGCCGGCGCTGTGGTTGCCCACCAGGGCCGTGAGGGCGACGGGGCCGGCGATCTCCGCCATGGCGCCCGCCACCGCGTGCGACAGGTCGCGCCGCTCGGCGATGGCCCGGCGCGTGGCCTCGCAGCCGATGGCGACGCCGTCGACGAGGTCGGCATCCGTGAGGACGGGGGAGCGCCTGAGGACGATGCCGGCGATGTCCGGCAGGTCCCCGGCCAGGGCCACCACGAGGGAGCGCGGCGCGGTGGCGCTCGCCGCGCAGGCTTCGGCCAGCGCCCGGCGCACCATGGGGGCGGGATCGTCGAGGAGCGCGAGGATCGTGGCCTCGGTCTCGCCCGCCGTATCGGGGGCGAGGCCGCCGTGCAGGGTGGCCCGCACCAGGGCGCCGGCCGCCTCCGCCCGGCGCGCGGCCGAGGCGTGCTGCGTCAGGGCGAGGAACTGGCGGATGATCATGGGCCGCTCCGGGCGGTGAAGAGGGAGGAATCGAGGGGGGCGCCGGTCCGGGCGACCGAGGCGGTGGTGAACTCGGCCGGCCGCC
Source organism: Methylobacterium sp. Leaf87 (assembly GCF_001422775.1). NCBI lineage: Bacteria > Pseudomonadati > Pseudomonadota > Alphaproteobacteria > Hyphomicrobiales > Methylobacteriaceae > Methylobacterium > Methylobacterium sp. Leaf87. The sequence continues at coordinate 130,859 of NZ_LMMI01000003.1, forward strand.
GCGGCGGCAGCGGCGCGTCCACGAGGGCGGGGCCGGATGCGGGCGTCGAGGTCTGCTCCGCCTGGGTGGCGGAGACCGCCGTGGGGGCCGCCGCCGCCGTCGGCGCCGGTGCAGTCGCGGGCAGGACGGTGTCCGCCGTGCCGTCCGAGCGCGGGAAGTAGGTCGGCGCGGGTCGGCCGTCGGTGACGGCCCGGCCCTGCTCCGACGCTGCTCTGCCTTGCCAGAGCTTGGCCACCCCCTCCGAGATGGCGCCCTGGCGCTTGTCGGTCTGGAACAGGGAGCGCAGGCCCCCGTCGAGGGAGGCGTAGGCGGTGGGAGCCTCGGGCAGCACGATGGGGCTCGCAGGCGCCGATCCGCCCGCCTGGGCCGGAGACGCGCCCACGGGACCCGCCGTGGTGCGGGCCGTCGACAGGAGTGCGTAGAGTTCGGCGGCTCCCCGTGCCCGACCGGTCTTGTCGTAGAACAGGTTGCGGTTGGCGGCGGCCGCCTCCGGCATGTCGAGGGCGGCGACGCGGGCCGGGCTGGCCTGGGCGGTGTTGATGAGGGCGGCGGCCCCGCGGGCCCCGAGGACGTGGGCGGCGTAGAGGTCGCCCCCCGTGGGTTCGCGGCCCAAAGCCGCCGTCAGGGCTTCGCCGTTGCGCTGGGTCAGGGCGCCCGCCAGGGTCGCGGCGGTCTTGGGGTCGCGGCGCAGATCGAGGATGGTCTGGCGTGCGTCCGGGTCGGCCACCGTGTAGGTGCCGTCGGGGCGCGTCGTGATGGCGTCGGCGTAGGTCTGGAGGCCGAGCTTCGGCCCGGCGTTCTTCATGGTGCCGAGCCAGGTCTGCTCGATGAACTGGAACAGGCCCGTGGCCGAGGAGGTCCCGGCCTTGGCCGTGGGATTGAGGGCGGATTCGCGCTGGGCCGTCGCCAGGAGGTAGTCGAAGCCCACCCCGGAGCTCTGCGCCCCGTCCCGGATCGCCTCGACGACGGCCGAACCGGCGCCCGAGGCCGTGCCCGACACCGCGCGCGTGCCCGCATCCCGGGCGGAGCCGGTGTCGCGGGCGGTGGCGGGGGGCGTGGTGAACAGGAACATGCGCCGTCCGGCTGAAGGCACGGCGCCGTGGTGGCGGCCTGTCCTTCGGGTCGGACTTTGCTCAACTATGGTAAAGGAAGCTTAAAGGGGTCGCGGCCGGGACATTGTTCAATCCGGCGCAAGGTAGCGTCGGCGCGCCCAGCCCAGGAGTGGGCCGGCCTTGACCCGGCACCAGGTCAGGCCGCTCGGGGTGTCGCTGGTGCAACCGAAGCCGCGCAGGCGCGCGCCGGCCGGCACCTGCCCGAGGGACGGGGCGGCGGCGTCCGGCGTCTCGCGGATCGTCAGGCCCTCGCCCCGCGGCAGGCCGTCGACCCGGAAGGCCTCCACGGCGTGGGCGGGTCCCGCCAGGACCAAGGCGATCAGCATGAGGGGCAGGCGCATGGCGGGCTTCAGGAGCGGTGCACGCCCATCATCGCCGTCAGGCCGCCATCGACGGGCAGGACCGCGCCGGTGACGTAGGCGGCCCCCGCCCCCATGAGGAAGACGGCGAGCGCCGCCACCTCCTCCGGACGGGCAAAGCGCCCGGCGGGGATCTGGCGCTCCATGCCGGCGCGGTGGGCGGCGTAGGGGGCCATCATGCCGGTGTCGATGAAGCCCGGCGCGATGACGTTCACGGTCACGCCGCGCTTGGCCGATTCGATGGCGAGCGTCCGGCAATAGGCGATGAGCGCGCCCTTGCTCGCCGCGTAGGCGGCGTTGCCGGGGTTCGCCCGCAGCGCCGCCACCGAGCCGATGGCGACGATGCGGCCCGAGCGCGCCCGGATCATGCCGCGCACCAGGGATTTGGCCAGCCGCGTCAGGGACCAGAAATTCACCTGCATGGCGGCTTCCGCCCGGTCCTGATCGAGCATGGCCGCCAGCGCGTCGGAGGATTGCCCGGCATTGTGGACGAGGCCGTAGAAGCCCGTCTCCTCGTGATCCGCGCAGAACGCCTCGAGGGCGTCGCGGTCGGCGAGGTCGAGGGCGTGGGCCGTCACCGCGCGGTCGGGATGGGCGGCCGCCAGCTCGGCCACCAGGGCCTCGGCGGCGGGCGCCGACGAGCGGTAGGTGAAGGCGACGTCGTGGCCGGCTCCGACGAGCGCCCGCACCAGGGCGGCGCCGAGGCCGGACGCGCCGCCGGTGACGAGGATGCGGGTGCTCATGCGGGCTCGTCCCCGAGCACGAGGCAGGTGTTCTGCCCGCCGAAGCCGAAGGAGTTCGAGAGCACGCGGGACACCCGCGCGTCGCGGGCGGTGGCGACCACGTCCAGCGGGATCGCCGGGTCCGGCACCAGGTAGTTGATGGTCGGCGGGATGCGGCCGTGCGTGATCGTGAGGAGCGAGACCACGGCCTCGATGGCCCCGGCCGCCGTCAGGGTGTGGCCGATCATCGACTTGTTGGACGAGATCGGCAGGCGGCCGATGCGCGCCCCGAACACGGCGGCGCAGCCCATGGCCTCCATCTTGTCGTTCTCCGGCGTCGAGGTGCCGTGGGCGTTGACGGTGTCGATGGCGTCGGGGCCGACACCGGCATCGTCGAGGGCCGCGCGGATCGCCGCGATGCCGGGCGCGCCGTCGGGGCTGGAGCGGGTGCGGTGGAAGCCGTCGCCCTTCTCGCCGCAGCCGAGGACGTAGCCGAGGATCTTTGCCCCCCGCGCCCGCGCGGATTCGGCGTCCTCCAGCACCAGGGCGCCGGCGCCCTCGCCCATGACGAAGCCGTCGCGGTTCTTCGAGAACGGCTTCGAGGCGCCCTCCGGCGGGTCGTTCTGGGTGGAAAGGGCGGAGAGCAGGGAGAAGCGGATCAGGGATTCGGGGTTCACCGAACCGTCGGTGCCGATGCACAGGGCCGCCGTCACCTCGCCCCGGCGGATCGCCTCGACGCCGAGCTGGATCGCGGTGGCCCCCGACGAGCAGGCGGTGGAGAGCGAGATGGGCGAGCCCCGGGTGCCGAACCGGTCGGCGATGTTCTCCGCCACGGTGCCGAAGATGAAGAGGTCGTGCCACGCGTCGAAGCGGCGGCTGGCGGCGGCGCGCTGGAGGTCGGCGTAGGTGATCGGCCCGTCCTGGCCCGACGCCTCCGCCATGGCCCGGCGCTGGGGCCATTCCATCTCGACGGGCGGCACGGCGATGAACAGCGCACCGGGAAAGTCGCCTTTCGGACCGAGTCCGGATTGCGCGACGGCCTCCTCGGCGGCGGCTTCGGCGAAGCGCTGCGATAGGGCGGGGGCGACGAGCGGATCGGTGTCGAGGAAATCGACGGTGCCGGCGATGCGGGTGCGCAGGCCCTCCGTGGGGAAGCGCGCGATGGTGTGGATGCCCGAGCGCCCGGCGGTGAGGGCCGCCCAATTGTCGGCCTGGCCCTGGCCGAGGGACGTCACGATGCCGAGGCCCGTGACCGCCACCAGGGGGCGGCCCTTGCTGTCGCGAAAGGAAGCGTTCGTCATCGCGCCGTTCTACACCGTTTCACGGATCTTGGGGCCTGGGGCCGGGGTACCGCTCTCCCCCACGTGACCTACCGAATCCGAACGCATGTCGCGTTCTCGCCGTCGTCGGGGCAGCGGGTTACGGACGGCACCCGGCTTCAAGGGGCGATGCGCAATGGGGCTCCCTCTCCTGAAAGGAGAGGGTTGGGGTGAGGTGTGCGAACTCTCCGAAAGGGTCACACACCTCACCCTGTCCCTCTCCTTCCAGGAGAGGGGACCTGCGCTGCCCGAGAGAACTCTGAACCCTGGCAGCCACTCGGGTGAAATCCCAGTGCCGTCCATCAGGCCGCACAGACGCGGAGTACGCCCTCGCCGCGGCGGTGGCCGATGGTGGTGACGGCGACCTCGCGGGCCCGACCCTGCGCCACCAGCCCGGCCGCCAGGGCCGCGCCGAAGGGCGCCGTCACTTCGAGCGTGTGGCCGGTGACGTCGCCGAGCGCCGTCACGGGGATGCCGGGCGCGAGGCGGCCGAGGGCCGCGCCCTCCTCCGCCGTGATCCCGCCGACGCCCGTGGCGCCGGAGAGGACGTGGTCGGGGGCCTCGAATCCGGCGTCGCGCCACAGGGTCTCGACGCTCCGCGCCGTGGCGCCGGGGGCGCGGCGGGTGCGGTCGCTGTGCACCGGCATGAGCCGGGCGAGCGCCTTCGCGCCGCGGGCGCGAGCGTGATCCGCCGATTCGAGGACCAGGAAGGCGGCGCCGCTGCCGAGGATGAACCCGCCCTCCCCTTCGCTCTCTCGGGAGAACACCGGGCGGAAGGGTTTGGCGCGCAGGTATCCGCCCATCTCGTGGACCACCATCACGTCCGGCCGCTCGGCGCTGTAGGAGCCGCCCACGAGCATGCAGTCGACCTGGCCCGAGGCGATGCGGGCCTGGGCGATGCGCAGGGCATCGGTGCCGGCGGCCTCCTCGCCCATGAAGGTGCGGGACGCGCCCGTGACCCCGTGCACGATGGCGATGTTGCCGGCGAGCAGGTTCGAGAGCTGGGCGAGGAACAGGGTCGGGCGCAGGTCGTTGAGCAGGCGCTCGTTGAGGTAGGCGCCCGGGTCCGCGGCGTCGCGAAGCCCCGTCAGGATCGCCCCGTCCACCTCCGTGTCGCGTTCGCCGCCACCGCAGGCCACGACGAGGTGCATGGCGCCCTTCAGGGCCGCGTTGCCCTTCAGGCCCGCCGAATCGAGGGCGAGGCCGGCGGCGTAGACGCCGAGGCGCTGCCACGGCTCCATCTGGCGCTGGTCGGATTTTTTCGGGATCTGCCCGTCCAGCGCCAGCGGCGCCACGGGATGCACCGTGTAGGGGGCGAAGCGCTCGGTGTCCGTCCGGGCCGGGGCGCCGGCGTCCAGGGCGTCGAGATGGGCCGCGATGCCCTCGCCCGCGCAGGAGACGAGACCGAGGCCGGTGACGACGACGTCGTTCATGCTGGCTCCGGTTCCGTCGTGAGCCCCGCGAGAGCCAGGAGGCCGATCCGCTGCGCCCGCGCCCGCATGGGCGCGTCGAGGCCGTCGGGGAACGGCATGGTGCGGAAGCGCAGTTCGGCGTTGCAGAGCGGCTTGCCGTCGTGCCGGATGGCCGCCTTGGTCACGGCGTAGCCCGAGCCGTCATGCTCCAGGCTCGCCTCCACGGCGAGCTCGGCGCCGGGCCCGACGAAGGCGCGGAACCGCGCCTTGTCCACGCCCATGAGGAACGGCATCTGGCGGAAGTCGAGATGGGCCAGGATGAGGTAGCCCGAGGCCTGCGCCATAGTCTCGGTGAGCAGCACGCCCGGCACCAGGGGGTGGCCGGGGAAGTGCCCCTCGAAGACTGGGCTCTCCAGGGGCACCCGAGCCATGGCCTCGATCCGGCCGGCGGCCCGGTCGAGGACCGTGACCGCGTCGATCATCTCGAAATATTCGAGCCGCATGGCTGAGGTTCCGGCGGCTTCAGGAGGCTTTGGCGGCCTTCTCGGCCACGAGGGCGTCGATGCGGGCGCAGAGGTTCTTCAGGACGAAGTATTCCTCGGCCGGGACCTTGCCCTCGTTGACCTCCTGGGTCCAGCGCTCGAGGGGCAGCTTGATCCCGAAGGCCTTGTCCACCGCGAAGGCGATGTCGAGGAAGGCGAGGCTGTCGATGCCGAGATCGTCGATGGCGTGGCTCTCCGGCGTGATGGTGTCGCGCGGGATGTCGGCGGTGTCGGCGATGATTTCCGCGACGCGGTCGAAGGTGGCGGTCTGGGTCAGGTCGGACATGCGTTCTCGCCGTGTTTGCTGGATATCCCGCCGCCCCGTTCCGCGCCGACGTGGGGCGGACCTCGAGGCCGGCCCATGATGCCCGGTGCCCCCGGTCGCGCAGCATGCCCTGCCGGACGACGCCGCGCGCCGTCCCCGAAAGATGAAGGCGGTCCCTTACACGAGGGGGGTAGACCGGGCAACCGTGCCGCTTGTCCGGGGCGGCCTCCGGATCGTGAGCGCGGGGTCATTCCGCACACGGCGTCGGCGGCCTAGATGAGGGCCCGGCCGTCCGCCGCGGGCGCCGCCGTCCTCCGAGGCTTTCCCATCCATGCCCCTTCCCCCTCGCACCGCCGATCCGGCGCCGGCTCCCCCTCCGCCCGGTGCCCTGACGCCGCGGGCGCAGGGCGTCGCCCGCATCCTCCTCGTGGTGGGCCTCGCCGCCCTCGGGCTCTGGGTGCTGCACCCGTTCCTGCCGGCCCTGGCCTGGGCGGTGATCCTCGCCATCGCCCTGTGGCCCCTCTACGCCCGGGCCGAGGGGCGCTGGCCGCCGGGACGGCACAACCTGCTGCTGCCGAGCCTGTTCACCCTGGGGGTCGCCCTGGTGTTCCTCCTGCCCCTGGTGGTGCTCGGCATCGAGGCGGCACGCGAGGCGCACGACGTCGTCGCCCTGGCGCGTTCGGCCGAACAGACCGGCCTGCCGGTGCCGGAGGTTCTTTCGCGCGTTCCCTTCGGCGCACAGGCGAGTGCGTGGTGGGCGGCGAACCTCAGCCATCCGCAGGCGGGCGCCGACCTCCTGCACCACCTCGACAAGTCCACCGCGCTGGGCCTGTCGCGCAGCCTCGGGGCGCAGATCGTCCGGCGCAGCGTGCTGTTCGGCTTCAGCCTCGTCGCCCTGTTCTTCCTGTTCCGGGACGGGAAGCTCGTGACCGCCCAGGTGCTCACGGCGAGCGCCCGCCTGTTCGGCCCGCGCGGCGAGCGGGTCGCCCGCCAGATGGTGGCGTCGGTCCACGGCACCGTGGACGGCCTCGTCCTCGTCGGCCTCGGCGTGGGCGTGGTTCTGGGGATCGTCTACTATTTCGCCGGCGTGCCGCACCCGGTGCTGCTCGGCGCGCTGACCGCGGTGGCGGCCATGATCCCGTTCGGCGCGCCCCTGGTCTTCGGCGCCGCCGCCCTGGTGCTCCTCGCCGCCGGCTCGGTGGCTCCGGCGGCGGTGGTGGTGGTGGCGGGCTTCGTCGTCACCTTCGCGGCCGATCACTTCGTCCGCCCCGCCCTCATCGGCGGCACGACGCAACTGCCGTTCCTCTGGGTGCTGCTGGGAATCTTGGGCGGCGTCGAGACCTTCGGGCTGCTGGGGCTGTTCCTCGGCCCGGCCGTGATGGCGGCGCTGATCCTGCTGTGGCGGGAGTTCACGGGCGGAGACGCGCAGGCGGCCTGAAGTCCTCCGACGAAAAAGGCCCCGTCCTTGCGGGCGGGGCCTTCGTTCATCGGAGGGCTTGCCGATCCTACGCCGCGAGCGAGCGCAGCACGTACGGCAGAATCCCGCCATTCCGATAATACTCGAGCTCGTCGAGGGTATCGATCCGGCAGGTCAGCGGGACGTCGCGCTTGGTGCCGTCGGCGGCGGTGATCTGGGCCACCAGGGTCTGGCGCGGCTTGAGGTCGCCCGAGAGGCCGAGGATCGTCACGGTCTCGTCGCCCTCAAGGCCGAGGGTCTCCCAGCTCGTGTCGCCCTGGAACACCAGGGGCACGATGCCCATGCCGACGAGGTTCGAGCGGTGGATGCGCTCGAAGCTCTCGGCCACCACGGCGCGGACGCCCAGCAGCTTGGTGCCCTTCGCCGCCCAGTCGCGCGACGAGCCGGTGCCGTATTCCTTGCCGGCGAACACCACCAGGGGCGTGCCCTCGGCCTGATACTTCTGCGCCGCGTCGTAGATGAACATCCGCTCGCCGGAGGGCTGGAACAGGGTCCAGCCGCCCTCGACCACGGTGCCGGCCTCGTCGCGGACCATCTGGTTCTTGATGCGGATGTTGGCGAAGGTGCCGCGCATCATGACTTCGTGGTTGCCGCGCCGGGTGCCGTACTGGTTGAAGTCCTGCACCCGGACCTGATGCTCCTGCAGGTAGGCGCCCGCCGGCGAGTTCGCCCGGATGTTGCCCGCCGGCGAGATGTGGTCGGTGGTGATGGAATCGAGGAACAGGCCAAGGATGCGGGCGTCGACCACGTCCTCGACGGGGGCCGGGGTCTTGGTCATGCCCTCGAAATAGGGCGGGTTCTGCACGTAGGTGGAGGTCGAATCCCACTTGAAGGTCTCGGCCTCGGTGACCTCGACGGCCTTCCAGTAATCGTCGCCACCGAACACGTCGGCGTAGCGCGACTTGAACAGGGCCGAGGTGATGTTGGCCTCGATGAACTCCGCGACCTCCGCCGTCGAGGGCCAGATGTCCCGGAGGTAGACGGGCTGGCCGTCCGACCCGGTGCCCAGGGGCTCGGTGGCGAGATCGATCTGCATGGAGCCGGCGAGCGCATAGGCGACCACGAGGGGCGGCGAGGCGAGATAGTTCGCCCGGACGTCCGGGTTCACCCGGCCCTCGAAGTTGCGGTTGCCCGAGAGCACGGCGGCGGCCACCACGTCGTTGTCGTTGATGGCCTTCGAGATCGGCGCCGGCAGCGGCCCGGAATTGCCGATGCAGGTGGTGCAGCCGAAGCCGACGAGGTTGAAGCCCAGCGCGTCCAGCGGCTGCTGCAGGCCGGCGCTCTCGAGGTACTCGGCCACCACCTGGGAGCCGGGGGCCAGCGAGGTCTTCACCCAGGGCTTCGAGCGCAGGCCCTTGGCCACGGCGTTGCGGGCGAGGAGGCCCGCGCCGATCATCACGCTCGGGTTCGAGGTGTTGGTGCAGCTCGTGATGGCGGCGATGACCACGTCGCCGTGGCCGATGTCGAAGTTGGCGCCCTCCACCGGGTAGCGCGTGGCGATGTCGGCGGCGCGCTTGAACTCCGTCTCCATGGAGCCGGCGAAACCGGGTTTGGCCGCATCGAGGAGCACCCGGTCCTGCGGGCGCTTGGGGCCGGCCAGCGACGGACGCACGTCGCTCATGTCGAGCTCCAGGGTGTCGGTGAACACCGGGTCCGGGGTTTGGGCGTCGCGCCACATCCCCTGCGCCTTGGCGTAGGCCTCGACCAGGGCGATGCGCTCGTCCGTGCGGCTGGTGACGGTGAGGAAGTCGATGGTCTTCCGGTCGATGGGGAAGAAGCCGCAGGTGGCGCCGTATTCGGGGGCCATGTTGGAGATGGTGGCGCGGTCGGCCACCGCCATGTCGTCGAGGCCGGGGCCGTAGAACTCCACGAACTTGCCGACCACGCCCTTCTTGCGCAGCATCTGCGTGACCGTGAGCACGAGGTCGGTGGCGGTGGTGCCCTCGGGGAGCTTGCCCGACAGCTTGAAGCCGACGACCTCGGGGATCAGCATCGATAGGGGCTGGCCCAGCATGGCGGCCTCGGCCTCGATGCCGCCGACGCCCCAGCCCAGCACGGCGAGACCGTTGACCATGGTGGTGTGCGAATCGGTGCCGACGAGGCTGTCCGGGTATGCGACCGGGAAGGAATCGCCGTCGCCCTGCTTCGTCCAGACCGTCTGCGACAGGTATTCCAGGTTCACTTGGTGGCAGATGCCGGTGCCGGGCGGGACCACCGAGAAATTGTCGAAGGCCGACTGGCCCCACTTCAGGAAGGTGTAGCGCTCGCCGTTGCGCGAGTATTCCAGCGCCACGTTGTCGGCGAGAGCCTTGGGGGTGCCGAACTCGTCGACGATGACCGAGTGGTCGATAACGAGGTCGACGGGCACCAGGGGGTTGATCTTCTGGGGGTCGCCGCCCAGCGCCACCATGGCGTCGCGCATGGCGGCGAGATCCACCACGGCGGGCACGCCGGTGAAGTCCTGCATCAGCACGCGGGCGGGCCGGAAGGCGATCTCGGTCTCGGTCTTGCCGAGGTTGCCCAGCCACGCGACGGTGGCGGAGATGTCGTCCTTCTTCACCGAACGGTTGTCCTCGAACCGCAGCAGGTTCTCGAGGATCACCTTCATGGAGAACGGCAGGGCGGTGGCGTCGGCCAGGCCCGCCTTCTCGGCATGGGGAATCGAGTAGTAGGTGTAGGACTTGTCCCCGACGGTGAGGGTCTGGCGGGACTGGAAGCTGTCGAGCGATGCCACGGCGTTGATGATCCTCGCGAGCGGTTGGTCGAACACGCGCAGGCATAACCTGCGCCACGAAAGCTGTGCTCGGCTGGGTGCGCTGGAATGCGCGCGCCGCTCCGGGGGTGCCCGGACAGGTTGTTGCGCGAAGGACGGTTTGGACGCCCTGAGACTCGCGCGGCGCAGCCTGACGCCCGTATAGAACACTTCGAAACTGGCCGCTACCGGTGGGCTGACAGAGCGGTGGGTCTGTCGTCGGCGGGAGGGGGCTACGCCGCGGCGAGGTGCGCGAAATCCGCGCCTTCGGCCACGTGTTCGGAAGCGTCGAGGATCTCGATCCCGACGACACGTCCGGCGGCATCGAAATCGAGCATGATGCCCGGACGCACTTCCTCGCTCCCGACGATCGTGGCGTCGGCGAGCTGCACGTAGAGTGCGTCCGCCTCACGGTCATACCGGGATTTCATGCGTGCCGGGCCCCCGCCCACGATCGAGGAATTCTGTGATCACGTGAAAGGTTGAGGCCGAGCGTATCACATAAACGACGCGAAGCACGCGGCCGTCCCGTTCGGGCAATGCGCGGAAGGCCCGCCGTCGATCCGGATGCAAAGGATCGGGCTCCACGGCATCCGGGGTCAGGATCGTCCGCTCCACCCAAGCCTCATCCAGGGCACGCAGGGCGATCTGGTCCCGTGCGTGTTGGGCGTAGGTGATGGTCGAAGCAGGCATGACACCCCTGTGTGAACGATCGCGCGCCTCGGTCGAGGAAAGCCCATTCGTTCACGCTCCACAACGGATTCTCGGCAAAAGCACGTTTCGGTTGTGGGTGGGCGGGCGAAGGCGGATCGCAGACACGAAGGGCCGACGCAGGCGGCGAGGGTCTGACGACCTTTCCGCGCATGGGGTCTCGCCACTGAACGATCCGCGTGCGATGGGCGGGGTGCCGAGCGGTGCGAGGCTCTGAATTTGTCGCATGGACCGGATCGGCGACTGGCGCGACATCGTTCCGTGGCCGGTTCGACGAGGCTCATGATTCAGGACCCCCCGTGCGGCTGACCGCCCAGACCCTCGCTGTCCGCCGCTCCGGCCGCCGCATCTTTTCGGACGTGTCGTTCACGCTCGGCGCGGGCGAGGCCCTGATGGTCACCGGCCGCAACGGTGCGGGCAAGTCGACCCTGCTCGCCGTGCTGGCCGGTCGCCTCAAGCCCGAATCGGGGACGCTCACCGTGCACGAGGTCGGCGAGGCGACCCTGCCCGAGTGCCTGCACGTGGTCGGCCACCGCGACGGCCTGAAGAGCCCGCTGACGGCGGAAGAGAACCTCGCCTTCGCCCGCGATCTCCTGGGCGCGCCCACCGCGAGTCCGCGCGCGGCCCTGGAGGAACTCGGCCTCGGCCACGCGTTGCGGCTACCGGTGGCCTACCTGTCGGCCGGCCAGCGCCGCCGGGTGGCGCTGGCCCGCCTCCTCGTCTGTCGGCGGCCGCTGTGGCTCCTCGACGAGCCGACGGCGGCCCTCGACGTCGCCTCGCAGGCCGTGCTCGCCGGCATGATGGCGCGACACCGGGCGACGGGCGGCCTCGTCATCGCGGCGACCCACCAGGCGCTGGACCTGGAGGGCGCCCGCGAACTGCGCATCGAGGCGGCCAGGAACGAGGCGGCCAGGAGCGAGGCGGCGGCGACGCCGTCCGACGCTGCGACCGGAGACGTGTGGTGGTGATGCGCGCCCTGAAGGCCCTCGTCGCCCGCGACCTCGCGCTCGCCGCCCGGGTCGGCGGCTCGGGGGCGCTCTCCCTCGTATTCTTCCTGATGATCGTCGCCGTGGTGCCGTTCGCGCTGGGGCCCGACCTCAACCTGCTGTCGCGGATCGGGCCGGCCATCCTGTGGCTGGCCGCCGTGCTCGCCACCCTCATCGGCCTCGACCGCCTGTTCCAGGCCGACGAGGAGGACGGCTCCCTCGACCTGATGACCGGCGCGCCCGTGCCCATGGAACTCGTGGTGCTCGCCAAGGTGCTGGCCCACTGGCTCACCACCGGCCTGCCCCTCGCGCTCGCCGCCCCCCTGTTCGGCCTCCTCGTGGCGCTCGACGGCACGGCCATGGCGGCCACCAGCCTGACCCTGCTCGTCGGCACCCCGGCCCTGACCTTCATCGGCGCCGTCGGCTCGGCCCTGACGGCCTCGATCCGGCGCGGCGGCCTCATCCTCGCCGTCCTGGTGCTGCCCCTGATGATCCCGACCCTGATCTTCGGCGTCTCGGCGAGCGAGGCGGCGCTCGGCGGCACGGTGCCGTTCACGACGCCGCTGGCCATCCTCGCCGCCCTCAGCCTCATCGCGGGCGTGGTCGGCACCCTGGCCTCCGCCGCGGCGCTCCGCTGGAGCGAGTGAGCGCAGCGCCGAGACAGCCGTCGCTCGTGTAACGTGGATTGGTGTGACCTTCGGCCCCGCGAACCAGGCCGGGGCAGGGCGCTTGTCCCGTGGACGGCCCCCCGGGGCCCCGAGCGACGAGAGCCCGCATGGTCGATTACCCCAAGCCCCCCTTCCCGCAGCCGCCGATTCCCTATCCGGGCCGGTCCGCCGAGATGACCCCCAAGCCGGATCACGGCGAGGAGAGCTACCGGGGGTCGGGCAAGCTCACCGGAAAGGTCGCGCTCATCACGGGGGGCGACAGCGGCATCGGCCGGGCGGTCGCCATCGCGTATGCCCGCGAAGGCGCCGACATCGCGCTCAGCTACCTCGACGAGCACGACGACGCCCGGGACACCGCCGCCTGGGTCGAGCGCGCCGGCCGCCGCGTGGTTCTGCTGCCGGGCGATGTCGCCGACCACCGCCATTGCGCGGCCCTGGTCGACAAGACCGTTTCCGAGCTCGGCCGCCTCGACATCGTGGTGAACAACGCCGCGTTCCAGAAACTCGCCGACACCCTCGAGGAGATCGAGATCGCCGATTGGGACCGGCACTACGCCGTCAACGTCCACGCGATGTTCTACATCCTCAAGGCCGCCTCGCCGCACCTCAAGGCCGGGGCGTCGATCATCAACACCGCTTCGGTGAACGCCAAGACCCCCGTGGAGCAGCAGCTCGCCTACTCGTCCACCAAGGCGGCCATCACCAACATGACCGCCAACCTCGCCCGGATCCTGGGCGCGCGCGGCATCCGCGCCAACGCGGTGCTGCCGGGGCCGATCTGGACGCCCCTGATCCCCTCGACCATGTACACCGAGCAGGTGGAAAAGTTCGGCTCGATGACCCCCGCCGGACGCCCCGGCCAGCCGGCGGAACTCGCGGGCGCCTACGTGCTCCTCGCCTCCGACGAGGGTAGCTACATGAGCGGCGCCATGATCGCCGTGACGGGCGGCATGGTCACCCTCTGAGGGTTTTCTGCGAGGCCTCTATCGCTCCGGAGCCGGTCGTGGCCGGGCGGTCCGGACATCGGGGCAGGCGGAAATCGCCCGGTGCGCCGTCCGGACGGCCGGGCCGTCCATGATCGGAGAGGCGACACGATCCCGGAACCTGGTGTAATCCCGCCTGGGAACCGACAAGGTGTCGCAGGCCGATGGCCGGCCCTACGTCCGGTCGTCCCGCGCCATAGTTACGAGTCCCTATCCATCGCGATGGGGGAAACCATGAAGCCAATCGTTCTCGGCACGGTCCTGACACTTGCGCTCTCGCTCGGCGCGCATGCGCAGGACATGGGTGACGCCGCGGCGGGCGAGAAGGCGTTCGCCCCCTGCAAGGCCTGCCATCAGGCCGGCAAGAACGGGGTCGGTCCCAATCTCGTCGGTGTCGTCGGACGCGCCGCCGGAACCTACGAGGGCTACAACTACTCCGCCGCCCTCAAGGGCTCGGGTATCACCTGGGACGACGCCAATCTGCACGAGTGGCTGAAGAATCCCAAGGCCAAGGTGCCTGGAACGAAGATGGTCTTCGCCGGCTATCCCGACGACAAGAAGATCAACGACGTCGTCGCCTACCTCAAGACCCTGAAATAGGTACCCTGCCGGCTCCACCCCCGATGGCCGGGAAGGAGCCGGCGTCTCCCCCTCACGCCGGGTCGGCGTCGATCCGGATCTTCAGGATCGCGTAGGGCGGCGCCTGCCGATCGGTCCCGTTGTTGTATTCCGGCCGGCGGTTCACCTGGGCGGCCGAGATGTGGAGCCAGCGGTCGGGGGTGATCCAGAATGTGTCGGCCCAGATCAGGCGCGGGTCGGCGGCCAGGATCTCGACGGTGCCGTCGGGGCTGCGCCGGCCCACCGCGTTGAATTCCTGCAGGGCGAGGTACACCCGGTCCTTCGAATCCGTGGTCAGGCCGCCGGTCATGCCCTTCTCGCCGAGATCCTCGACCCCAGCCGCCACTCCGGCATCGGTGACCTGCGGGTCGAGCAGGGCGGCGGTGTCGACGGCGTAGAGATGCCGGCCGATGAGGGGGGCGTAGTACAGGCGCCGCCCGTCGGGGGAGAGCGCGATGCCGTTGGCGCCGCCCTGGACCGGACGGGGCGGGGCATCGCCCTTGCGCTGGACGACGGCGCGCCCCTCGACGAACTTCGTCAGCCCCTTCTGCGACTTGGTGCTGGCGTGCCCGTGCAGCCGCCGCACCACTCGCCCGGTGGCGAGGTCGACGGCGAGGAGCGCGCCCTCCCCGTCCTGGCCCTGGTCGGTGATGTAGGCGCGGGCGTACCCGTCCCGGATGTCGATGCGCAGGTCGTTGAGGGACGAGGTCGGGGCGATGCCGGATTCCAGCGGCACCACCCGCAGGATGCGGTTGCCGACGATGTCCATCTGCACCAGCTTGGCGCCGCCCTTCACCGGCGGCCCCGAGCCGTCCGGCAGTCCGGCATCGAGGAGCCACAGGGTGTCGTCCCGGTCGAACACGCCGTTGGGGACGTGGAAGAAGCGTGTCTGCGCCTTCTCCGGATCGGGCTGGTTGGTTTCCAGATCGGGATAGGGCCGCACGGCCCCGCCGGGCAGGACCTCGCCCACGGTGTAGGGCACCTTGGCGTCGAAGCGCGGCATCATGATGAAGGCGCGGCCGCCGCGCGCGATGGCGAGGCCCGTCGGCGTCGAGGGCGCATCGGCCACGAAGGCGAGTTCGAGGCCCGCTGGCGTCCGGTCCGTCGTCACGGCACCGGTTTTTGACTCGTGAGCGCCGGATTCGGATTTCGCCGTCGCACCGGAGGCGGACAGCAGAGCGGCCCCGGTGAGGCCGGCGGCGAGGAGGTCGCGTCGGGCGAGGGTCATGATGGGTCTCGGGTGTTCGAAGGGGATGAGAGCTCAGCCGTGGGCGGCGCCGCGGACCCGGAGGTCGATGGCCAGGATGGCGGGGCCGGACGCGATGAAGAGGCGGCGGCCGTCGGGGCCGCCGAAGGTGACGTTGGCGGCATCCGTGGCTGTGGCGATGCGGCCGAGGCGCCGTCCGTCCGGCGTGTAGACCCGGACGCCGTCGCCGCACGCGGCGTAGACACGCCCGTCCGCATCCACCGCGAGCCCATCGGGCACGCCCGCGTCCAGGGTGGCGAAGGTGTTCGGGGGCCCGAGCGTGCGCCCGTTCTCGACGGGGAACGCCAGGATGGCGCGGGCGCCTTCGGGGTTGAGGGAGGCGCCGGTCTCGCTGACGTAGAGGCGGCGCCCGTCCGGACTGAAGGCGAGGCCGTTGGGCTGGTCGAGGGCGTCGCTCATGCCCGTGAGCGTGCCGTCGGGGTCGATGCGATAGACCCGCCGCGCGGCCTGCGCCGGTTCGCGCACGATGCCCTCGTCCGGCATGGAGATGCCGAAGATCGGATCGGTGAACCAGAGTGCGCCGTCGGGCGCCAACGCCACGTCGTTGGGCGAGTTCAGGGGCTGCCCCCCGTAACGGTCGGCCAGGACCGTGAGGGACCCGTCGGCCTCGGCCCGCACCACGCGCCGGCCCCGGTGCTCGCAGGTCACCAGGCGTCCCTTGGCGTCGAGGGTGTTGCCGTTGGCGTTGTCGGACGGGTCGCGGAAGGTTCTGGTCTTCCCGTCGTCGCCGATGAGCAACATCCGGTTGGACCGCACGTCGCTGAAGACCAGGCCGCCGAGGTGACGCGCGTAGCATGGCCCCTCGCACCAGCGTCCCTCGGAATACAGGGCGGTGAGGCGCGCGTCGCGATCGACCACGGCCGCAAAGTCCGGATCGTCGACGTGCAGGACCGGTGCGGCGGCCGCTTCGCGCGGCATCGCCGTCAGGGCGAGGCCGAGGGCGGCCCGGCCGAGGAAGGTACGTCGGTGCATCGTCGCCCTGGGTTCGAGGAAGCGGCGGGCGGCCCCGTGAGGCCGCCCGGTCGTCGGGGTCAGCGCGCCGGCCGGGTGGAGCCGGTGGCGTCCGGGGCGGCGGGCTTGAAGCTCCAGAGGTCCGTCGGCAAGGCCGCCGGCGCGTCGGGCATGTAGAAGGCCGAATCCTGGATTCGCGAGGTGGTGACGTAGAGGGTTCCGTCCGGGCCCTCCGCGAAGGTGTCGGGCCAGCGCAGGCGCGCGTCCTTGATCAGGGTGGCGGTCGCGCCGCCCTTGGCGGAAAGGTCGCGTACCTTGATGGAATCGTCCTGGGGCGAGGTGATGTACATCCGCCCATTCGTCCGGGAAATGATCAGCCCGTCCGCCGGGCCGTTCTCGCCCACGGTCTCGATCTTGCCCGAGAGGCTCTTGTCGGCGAGCGCCGTCGGCATCAGGGCCGTGGTGACGCCCTCCGCCAGGGCTTCCGTCGGCAGGCTGTAGAGGGTCTTGCCCTTGATCGCCTGCCAATAGAGGGTCCGGCCGTCGGGCGAGAGGGCGATGCCGTCGGCCGCGAACTCGACGCCGCGCCCGTCCGGCCGGCGCAGAGGCTTGCCGTCGTAGGTCACGGTCACGCCCTTGTCCGCTTGCGTCGAGGGATCGCCGTCGAGGACGCGGCGGGCCTTGCCGCTGGCGAGGTCCACCACCACGAGGGCGCCCTTGGCCCCCGAATCCGTGAGGTAGGCGGTCCCGCCATCGGGCGAGAAGCGCACGTCGTTGAGATAGGAGCCCTGCGGCGCCACCGTCTCGTCGAACGCGATGGTGCGGGCCGGCTGGTTCGTCCGGAGGTCGATCTCGACGAGCTTCGCGCCGCCCGGCACCAGGGCGCCCATGGCGGGGGCGGCGGGATCGAGGACCCAGAGGTTGCCGTCCGGGCTCGCGACCACACTCTGCACGCAGACCCAATGATCCTTGGCCGAGACCTCGTCCTTCTTCGCGTTGCGCCAGGAATTCCAGGCGGCATCGGGGAACGGCACCACCTTGCCGTCCTTCACCTCGGCGACGGACACCTCGGTGTCCTCGGTCCATCGCGGAAAATTGACGAAGATCCGGCCGTCCTTCGACACGGTGACGCCGGTGACCTGATGCTCGAAGCTCGCGACCTTCGTCAGCGCATCTCCGGCCGGCACGTTGCCGGTCGGCGTGCCCCCGAGGGCCGGTTGCGCGCGGGCGGGAGATCCGCCCAGAGCCGTACCCACGGCGAGGGCGGTCAGGAGAGAAGTAGCGGTCGTGTGTCGGGTCATTGCGATCTCACGGGGCGGAAAGGCTCGGGATTCGTGACGACAACGCACGCACCCGCGGCCAAGCTTCATCCCGGCCGAAACCTCGTCCCGTCCGCTCGTCTGGGGTGCGGCGAACGGGCGCCGGATGTCGCAACCGTCCGGTGTCGAGGGATCGCCGAGGACGGCGACGGATCTCGCCGGGTCGGCGTTGGTAGTCGATGGTCCTTCGCCGCGAGGCCTTGCCAGAAGCCAATGACCACTTCGGCGAAGAGGCTAACGGTCCGGACCGCGACACGGGCCGACCGAGCGGATCTACTGTGCTTTCGACCTGTATGTGGGAATGGATGCGCTGCCGTCCGGCCTGATCGACTATGTTCCGCTATCATTTGATCTTATCTCAAGATAACCCGAACTCTTATTTGAGGATCATCGGATAACGTATTCGTGATCAATAATTCGCGTGGCAGGCGAGTGTCCGCGACGATCAGACATTGGAAAATGTCTTTGGCGATTGAGGGATTATTAAGCGCAACTTGCCATACGGGTCCTGCACGCGCTGGGGGTATTCCAGCCCAGAGGGAGAAACCGAGATGTTTGATTCCGGCAGTCGCGCCACGCTCGATGCGATCGATCGTTCGCAGGCGCGGATCGAGTTCGATCTGAAGGGTGCGGTGCTGGACGCGAACGGGCTGTTCCTCGACCTGCTCGAATATCCCCTCGCCGAGGTCCGGGGCCGGCATCACAGCCTGTTCGTCTCGCCCCAGGAGCGGGAGAGCCCGGCCTACGAGACGTTCTGGGCGGCCCTGCGTGCCGGTCAGTTCCAGGCGCGCGAGTTCATGCGGACCACGAAGAGCGGTCGCGAGATCTGGATCCAGGCGTCCTACAATCCGGTCCTGAACCGGGCCGGCAAGGTGGTGAAGGTGGTCAAGATCGCCACCGACATCACGGCCCAGAAGCAGCGCATCGCTTCCTACGAGGGGCAGATCGCGGCGATCAACCGCTCGCAGGCCGTGATCCACTTCACCCCCGACGGGGTGGTCACCGACGCCAACGCGAACTTCCTCGACGCCCTCGGCTACCGCCTCGACGAGATCAAGGGACGCCACCACAGCCTGTTCGTCTCCCCCGAGGAGCGCGACGGTCCGGCCTATGCCGGGTTCTGGCGCAGCCTGGCCGGGGGCGAGGCCCATTCGGGCGAATTCCGCCGGTTCGCCAAGGGCGGCCGCGAGGTCTGGATCCACGGGGCCTACAATCCGATCCTGGGGGCCGACGGCAAACCCTACGCGGTGGTGAAGTTCGCCAACGACGTCACGGCCCAGGTGAACGATCGCAACCGCCGCCGCGACGGCCAGCGCCTCATCGACAACGACCTCGCCCTCATCACCGATGCGATCTCCGGCGTGAGCCGTCAGGCGGCATCCACGGCCGAGGCCGCGGCGCAGACATCCGGCAACGTCCAGGCCGTGGCGGCCGGGGCCGAGGAGTTCTCGTCCTCCATCGAGGAGCTGAGCCGGCACGCCGTCGAGGCCAAGGGCGCGGCCGACGAGGCCGTGGCCCGGGCGGGCGAGGCCGGGACCATCATCTCCGGGCTCACCGCCTCGGCCGAGAAGATCGGCGAGGTCGTCACGGTGATCCGCTCCATCGCCGACCAGACCAACCTGCTGGCGTTGAACGCCACCATCGAGGCGGCGCGGGCCGGCGAGGCGGGCCGGGGCTTCGCCGTCGTCGCCGCGGAGGTGAAGGCGCTGGCCAACCAGTCGTCCCGCGCCACGGAGGAGATCGGCACACAGATCGCGGCGGTGCAGGCCTCGACGAACCGGGCCGTGCACGCCATCGAGGCCATCGGCCGGACCATCGGGCATCTCAGCGAGATCTCCCTCAGCGTCTCGTCGGCGGTGACCGAGCAGGCCGCGGTCACCCGCGACATGTCGGTGAACATGCAGAACGCGGCCCAGAGCGTCGAGCTCGTCCGCCAGACCATGGACGGCATCGCCCGGGCGGCCCACGACGTCGACGCCTCCGTCCAGGCGGTCAGCGGCGCGGCGCGCGCCCTGGCGTGACGATCCGGAGCGGCAGCCCCTCCGGGTGCGCCGCCGCTCCGCTCACCCCAGATCCTGCAGGTGGCGCGCGGCGATGAGCGAGGCCGCTGTGCGGTTCTCGACGCCGAGCTTGGCGTAGATCCCCTCGAGGTGCTTCGTCACCGTGCGCGGGCTCAGGCCCAGGATCTCGCCGATGTCGCGGCTGGCCTTGCCGCGCGACAGCCACAGCAGCACCTCGGCCTCCCGCCCGGTCACGGGCAGGCGCGCGCGCAGGCGCTCGATCCCGGCCTCCACGGGGTCGCGGGCGAGGCGCAGCAGGATCTCGTCGCCCGTGCCGCCGATGAAGCTCAGGGTGTGGGCGACGCCGTCGCGGTCGGTCAGGGTCAGGGGCGCCGAGACCGTTCCGGCGACGGAGCCCCGCAGCCAGTCCCGCCCCTGCGGCGGCAGGCCGCCCGCGCCCGGGTCGCCGAAGCCCGCGAGCAGGCGCGCCGCCTGGGGGGTCGACCACAGCACTGCCCCCTGCCCGTCCACCGCGAACAGGGTGCGGCCGGTGGTGTCGAGGGCCGCGCGCGCGCTCTGGGCCGCCCGGGCGCCCGCGAGGTGCACCCGGATGCGCGCCAGGATCTCGTCCGGCGCGATGGGCTTCGTCACGTAGTCGACGCCCCCCGCCTCCAGGCCCTTCACGATGTGCTCGGTCTCCGACAGGCCGGTCATGAAGATCACCGGCACGTGGGCGAGATGACCCTTGGCCTTGAGGTGGCGGCAGGTCTCGAACCCGTCCATGCCGGGCATCACCGCGTCGAGAAGGATGATGTCGGGGGTGATCTCGTCGACCAGCGCCAGGGCGAGGTCGCCCGCCACCGCCACGAGCACCGTGGCGCCCGAGCGCTCGATGGCGTCGGTGAGGAAGCTCAGGGTGTCGGGGGAATCGTCGACCACGAGGACGATGTCGCGCTGGGGCTCACGCATGGCCGGCGGGCTCCGGCTCGGGCGCCGTCGCGGGCGTGTCTTCGTTCACTGACCCGTGCTGGGCCGCGGGCGCTTCCTGAGCCGCAGGCGCTTGCCGGGCCGCGGGCGTGTCCTGGGCCGCGGGCGCTTGCCGCAGTGCTTCGAGCACGCTCATGACGCGGCGCAGATCGTAGGCCGCCACGAGGCCGCGCATCCGCGCCAGGAACACGGACGGCGGATCGGGCTCCTCCGCCATCCGCGCGAGCTTGGCTTCCAGGCCGCGGACGTGGCCGATCCGGGCGAGGCGCAGGAGATCCGCCACGGCGTCCGGCCGGGGCGGCGGGCCCGCTTCGTCCGCGGCGGCGGGCGGCGTGTCGGACGCGGGCGCCGGGTCCGGCGCGCTCCAGGCGAGGCCGAGCAGACCGGTGACGATCTCCAGAAAATCGCGAAGGTCGAACGGCTTGGCGATGATGGCGTCGTGGGGCGCGTCGTGCCCGCGCGACGGGCTGATCTCGTGGACGTTGGCCGACATCATGGCGATCCGGGCGGTCTGGCCGGCCTCACGCAAGGCCCTGGCCAGGACCCAGCCGGTCATGCCCGGCATGGCGATGTCGAGGAGGAACAGATCGGGCGGATGCCGGGCGGCGAGGTCGAGGCAGGCGGGGCCGTCGGCAACCTCGATCACGATGAGCCCGAGGGGTTCGAGGATGTCGCGCATGAGGCCGCGATGGGCGGCGTCGTCGTCGGCGACCAGGATGGTGCGGCGCGCACCCGTGTAGGTCCGCGGCACCGCGGACGCCTGGGCCGCCAGCCGCACGGGTTTCGGCCGCGCCACGGAGGCGAGCATGAGGCGCAGGCGAAAGCAGGTGCCCTGCCCCACCGTGCTCTCCACGGTGATCTCCCCGCCCATGATCTGGGCCAGCAGGTGCGCGATGGTGAGCCCGAGGCCGGTGCCCGGGGTGGTCAGCGCCGCCGCCATGGAGCCGCGCTCGAACGGCTCGAACACCCGCTGCAGATCGTCGGCCGGAATGCCGAGGCCGGTGTCGCGAATCGTGAACACCGCGATCTGGCTGCGATAGGCGAGGTCGAGGGCGACGTGTCCCTTCGGCGTGAACTTCACGGCGTTCGACAGGAGGTTGAGCAGGATCTGGCGCAGGCGCTTCTCGTCGGTGGCCACCACCACCGGCAGGGTGTCCGGCCGGGTGAAGCGGAACTCGAGGCCGGCGCCCTCGGCCTGGAGGCGGATCATGTCGCCGATCTGATCGAGGAAATCCGAGAGCCTGATTTCATCGCGATGAATCTGCAGGCGTCCCGCCTCCATGCGGGAGATGTCGAGGAGCCCGTCGATGAGCCCCGACAGGTGCTGGGCCGAGCGCCGGATCACCCGGATGCCGTTCTGGCGCGGCGCCGGGATGGAAGGATCGCCCTCCAGCAATTGCGCGTAGCCCAGCACCGCGTTCAGCGGCGTGCGCAGTTCGTGGCTGATGCCGACCACGTAGCGGCTTTTCGCGAGGTTCGCCGCCTCGGCCGCCTCCTTGGCCTGCTGGAGCTTCAGGTCGGTGATCTTATGGGCGGCGATCTCGGCTTGGTAGAGCCCGGTCTGGCGGGCGGTCTCCTCCAGGGCGACGTGGCGGCTCTCCTGGGCGAGCACGAACAGCCACGCGACGATGCCGAGGATCACGATGAGGATGAGGAACACGGAGGTGAGCGCGGCGGCCAGCATGTCCCGGTGCTCGGGGTGCTCCGAGACCGCGCCCGCATGGACGATGCCGAGGATCAGCGCTACGGCGCTGACCAGTGTGAGCATCAGGGCGAGGTAGCGCCCGAGCGGTGCGCCGATCCAGATCGCCGTGCGGGCCGGCAGGACGCGTGCGAGGACGCCCTGCGCCTGGGCATCGAGGCGACCGTGCGGCTTGCACAGGTCGCCGCAGCGGGCATCGAGGGAGCAGCACAGGGAGCAGATCGCCCCGCCATAGGCCGGGCACTCGGCCATGTCCTCGGGCTCGAACGGATGCTCGCACACCCGGCAGGTGATGGCGGCCGCACCGTTCCAGTCGGTTTTCGGGGTTCGCGCGAGGTAGTAGCGCCCGCCCGTGCCCCACGCGATGGCGGGGGCGGCGGCGAAGGCGACGACGAGGGCCAGCATCGGGCCGAACGGCGTGAGCGTGACGCCGAGCCAGCCGAGATGCGCGGCGAAGCCAGCGCCCATGGACAGGGCCATGGCACCCGTGCCGACGGGGTTGATGGCGTAGAGGTGCGCCCGCTTGAACTCGATGCCGGGGGGCGACAGGCCCAGCGGCTTGTTCACCGCGAGATCGGCGCTGAGCGCCCCGACCCAGGCCGAGACCACCACCGCGTAGAGGCTGAGGGTGCTGGCCAGGGTCTTGTCGATGCCGAGTTCCATGAGCAGGAGCGCGATGGCGACGTTGAACACCAGCCAGACCACGCGCCCCGGATGGCTGTGGGTGAGGCGGGAGAAGAAGTTCGACCACGCGATGGAGCCCGCATAGGCGTTGGTGACGTTGATCTTGATCTGCGAGACCACGACGAACACGGTCATCAGGGCGATGGCCCAGGGGCCCGGCGCGACCACGTAGCCGAAGGCGATCGTGTACATCTGCGTCGGTTCCGCCGCCCGGTCGGCCGGCACACCGTGGCGCAGGGCCAGGATGGCGAGGAACGAGCCGAGCAGGATCTTGAGGAAGCCCGGGACGATCCAGCCCGCCCCCGCACCGAGCACGGCGGCCCACCAGCGGCGCTTCCCGCCGGGTTCCATCGCGGGGACGAATCGCAAAAAGTCGACCTGCTCGCCGACCTGCGCCAGGAGGGCGAGCAGGATGCCGGTGGCGAGGCCGAATCGGGCGAGATCGAACCCGCCGGCACCGGTTTCCCCGGCATGGCCGAGCCACTCGCCCACGGGCGCCCCGCCCTGCCAGACGATGCAGGCGAGCGGCAGCAGGTTGAGGACGATCCACAGGGGCTGGGTCCAGATCTGGAACCGGCTGATGAGGGTGATGCCGTAGATCACCAGCGGAATCACCGCCACCGCGCTGACGAGGTAGCCGAGCGCCAGGGGCAGGCCGAAGCACAGTTGCAGGGCCATCGCCATGATGGCCGCCTCGATGGCGAAGAACAGGAACGTGAAGCTCGCATAGACCAGCGAGGTCACCGTCGAGCCGATATAGCCGAAGCCCGCGCCCCGGGTGAGGAGGTCGATGTCCACGCCGTAGCGGGCCGCGTAGGCGCAGATCGGCACGGCGGTGGCGAAGATGATGAGCGCCACCACCACGAGGGCCGCGAGGGTGTTGGTGAAGCCGAGGGCGAGCACCAGAGTGCCGCCGATGGCCTCCAGCGCCAGGAACGACACGGAGCCCAGCGCCGTCTGCGCCACCCGCAGGCCCGACCAGCGCCGCGCCGCCTTGGCGGTGAAGCGCAGGGCGTAGTCCTCCAGCGTCTCGTCGGCGACGAAGCGGTTGTAGTCGCGCCGGATCGGCAGGATGCGCTGGTGCTGGGGCATGGGTCGGCACGAGGGTAGCACGCGCGAACCCTGTTCCCGAGGCGGGGTGAGCCGCATCGCTTGGCTTCGATTCGCGCGTGCGTTCGATGCGCGAAAAGGCCGTCACGATGGGCCTCCTCGCGGGCCCGCTCCATACGCAAGACTGCGTATCGACCGCACCGCACCATGCGGCCTAGCCTTTGCGTATCGATCCACGGCCCTTTCGACGGGCCGGGCGACGACGATCAAGGATTTTGGGCACGATGGCAGAGAGCAAGGGCAACGGCCTGCAATCGGCGCTGCGGCGCAGGCTTCTCATGGGTCTCGCCGGCGTGCCGGCCATCGCGCTGATGCCCCGGATGGCGTTCGCGGCGGGCCCGGCGACGGCCACCGTGAACACCACCGGCCTCGCGGTGACCGACACCGAGGTCACGGTCGGCATCCTGCATTCCGCCACCGGCACCATGGCGATCTCCGAGACCGGCTCGATCCAGGCCGAGAAGCTCGCCATCGCGCAGATCAACGAGGCCGGCGGCGTGCTCGGCCGCAAGATCAAGATCATCCAGGAGGACGGCGCCTCCGACTGGCCGACCTTCGCGGAGAAGGCGAAGAAACTGCTGGTCAACGACCATTGCGCCGCCGTGATGGGCTGCTGGACCTCGGCCTCGCGCAAGGCGGCGCTGCCGGTGTTCGAGCAGTACAACGGCCTGCTGTACTACCCGACCTTCTACGAGGGCCTGGAGCAGTCGAAGAACGTCATCTACACCGGCCAGGAGGCCACGCAGCAGATCCTCGAATCGCTGAACTGGGTCGCCAAGGAGAAGGGCGCCAAGACGTACTTCTTCATCGGCTCCGATTATATCTGGCCCCGCACCTCGAACAAGATCGCCCGCAAGCACATCGAGAACGTGTTGAAGACCAAGGTCGTGGGTGAGGAATATTTCCCGCTCGGCCACACGCAGTTCAACTCGGTGATCAACAAGCTGAAGCTCACCAAGCCCGACGTGATCTTCACCGACGTCGTCGGCGGCTCGAACGTGGCGTTCTACAAGCAGCTCAAGGCGGCCGGCATCGACCTGTCGAAGCAGACCCTGCTGACCATCTCGGTGACCGAGGACGAGATCGACGGCATCGGTGGCGACAACATCGCCGGGGCCTATTCCTGCATGAAGTACTTCCAGTCGCTCAAGAACCCCAACAACGAGAAGTTCGTCGCGGCCTTCCACAAGATGTGGGGCGAGAAGACCGTCATCGGCGACGTGACCCAGGCCGCCTATCTCGGACCGTTCCTGTGGAAGATGGCGGTGGAGAAGGCCGGGTCATTCGACGTCGACAAGGTGGCGGCCGCCTCCGCCGACATCGAGTTCAAGGAAGCCCCCGAGGGCTACGTCAAGATCCACCCCAACCATCACCTCTGGTCCAAGACCCGCGTCGCCAAGGCGCTGCCGAACGGCCAGTTCGAGGTGGTCTACGAGAGCAAGGACCTCATCGAGCCGAACCCCTTCCCCAAGGGCTACCAGTAGGACCGCTCTCCGCGCCCGCTGGATCAGGTCCAGTGGGCGCGGGTCCCCTCTCCTTCCAGGAGAGGGAGCGCGTCGCGCCTCTTTCGAGATGACCGCGCCCGCAGCCTCCCACGGCCCAATGCTTGCAACGCGATGGCCGAATCCTTCGGAAGGTCGAAAAGAATGCTCGGCGACTATTCCCTCACGGACCTCAGCTCGATCTTCGTGATGCAGGGCTTCGCCGGGCTGATCCTGTTCTCGGTCTACACCCTGATGGCGCTGGGCCTGGCGATCATCTTCGGCCAGATGGGCGTGATCAACATGGCGCACGGGGAGTTCATGATCCTCGGCGCCTACATGACCTACCTGTGCTCCGGGTTCTTCCAGACCCACCTGCCGGCCCTGTTCCCGGCGTACTTCTTCGTCGCCATGGCGCTGGCCTTCGTGGCGTCGGGAGCCCTCGGGATGCTGGTGGAATGGGCGCTGATCCGCCACCTCTACAAGCGCCCGCTGGACACCCTGCTCGCCACCTGGGGCCTGTCGCTCATCCTGCAGCAGGCCTATCGGACGATCTTCGGGCCGCGCGAGGTCGGCGTCGAGCTCCCCGCCTGGCTCATCGGCTCGGTGCAGGTCACCGACACCATCGAGATCCCCATCAACGGCATGTTCGTGATGGCGATCACCCTGCTCATCACCGCAGGCGTCGCGCTCCTCATGTACCGCTCGCGCTTCGGCGCCCAGGTCCGCGCCGTGGTGCAGAACCGGCCCATGGCGGGCGCGGTCGGCATCGACACGGAAAAGGTCGACCGCCTCACCTTTGGCCTCGGCTGCGGCATTGCCGGCGTTGCCGGCTCGGCCTTCACCATGGTGGGCTCGACGGGGCCGACCTCGGGCCAGCTCTACATCGTCGACACCTTCCTCATCGTGGTCTTCGGCGGCGCCGCCTCGCTGCTCGGCACCATCGCGTCGGCCTTCTCGATCTCGCAGACTCAGTCGACCCTCGAATTTTTCCTGTCCGGCTCCACCGCCAAGGTGATCACGCTGCTGGCCGTCGTCGGCATCCTGATGCTGCGGCCGCAAGGTCTCTTCACCCTCAAGGTCCGGCGCTGAGGAGCCCCCCCGTCATGACCCGCGCCACCGCTTCGACCGTCCACGACAACCCGTTCATGAAGCCCATGGAGTGGATCAGCCTCGCGCTGCTGGCCGCCGTGATCTTCCTCGTGCTGCCGATGCTCCTCGACGCCTTCCGGCTCAATCTGGTGGGCAAGTACCTCACCTACTCGTTCGTGGCGCTGGGCCTCGTCATCTGCTGGGGCTTCGGCGGCATCCTCTCCCTCGGCCAGGGGGTGTTCTTCGGTCTGGGCGGCTACCTCATGGCCATGTTCCTGAAGCTCGAAGCGTCGAGCGTCGAGAACACGAAGATCCAGTCGACGCCGGGCATCCCCGACTTCATGGACTGGAACCAGATCACCGAGCTGCCG
Organism: Methylobacterium sp. Leaf87; assembly: GCF_001422775.1. Lineage (NCBI taxonomy): Bacteria > Pseudomonadati > Pseudomonadota > Alphaproteobacteria > Hyphomicrobiales > Methylobacteriaceae > Methylobacterium > Methylobacterium sp. Leaf87. The sequence continues at coordinate 157,749 of NZ_LMMI01000003.1, forward strand.
TGGTTCTGGAAGCCGTTCACCAGCCTGCCCTTCACGATCCTCGCCGTCATCGTGGTGCCGGCGTTCTTCGCCTTCGTGATCGGCAGCGCCATGTTCCGCCGGCGAGTGGGGGGCACCTACTTCGCCATCATCACCCAGGCCATCGCCGCCATCCTGACGATCCTCATCGTCGGCCAGCAGGGCTACACCGGCGGCATCAACGGCATCACCGACCTGCGCACCCTGAACGGCTGGGACATCCGCACGGACCGCGCCCACAACATCCTCTACTTCGTCAACGGCGGGCTGCTCGTCGCCTGCATCCTGTTCGCCCAATACGTGAAGCGCTCGAAGCTCGGGCGAATCCTCGTCGCCATGCGCGACAAGGAGGACCGGGTCCGCTTCTCCGGCTACCCGGTGGCGAGCTTCAAGACCTTCGCGTTCTGCCTCGCCGCCGTGTTCGCCGCCATCGGGGGCGCGATGTTCACCCTGCAGGTCGGGTTCATGTCGCCGTCCTTCGTGGGCATCGTGCCGTCCATCGAGATGGTGATCTACGCGGCCGTGGGCGGGCGCCTGTCCCTGTTCGGCGCCGTCTGGGGCACGCTCCTGGTCAACTGGGCCAAGACCACCTTCTCGGAGAGCTTTCCCGAACTCTGGCTGTTCGGCCTCGGCGGCCTGTTCATCCTCGTGGTCCTCGCCTTCCCGAACGGTCTCGCGGGGATCTACCGCACCTATGTCGAGCCCCGCCTGACCCGGCGCGTGAAGGCCCTGGAGCCCGCCCCCGCCGTCGCCCTCCCCCACGCGGCCGAGTAGGATTTTTTCGGAATGAACGCCGCGCTGCTCCCCTCGCACATCATCGGTGCCGCCCCGGCGGAGAAGAACTTCCTCCTGGCGGTGGAGGGCCTGACCGTCTCCTTCGACGGGTTCAAGGCGGTCAACGACGTGTCGTTCTACGTCGACCCCAACGAGATCCGGGTGATCATCGGCCCCAACGGCGCCGGCAAGACCACGGTGCTCGACCTCATCTGCGGGCGCACCAGGGCCAGTTCCGGCTCGATCAAGTACAAAGGCACGGAGCTCACCAAACTCTCCGAGAGCGCCATCGTGCAGGCCGGGGTCGGCCGGAAGTTCCAGACGCCGTCGATCTACGACGACCTGACCGTGTTCGAGAACCTCGAGATCTCCTATCCCCGCGGCCGCTCGGTGTTCGGGGCGCTGACCTTCAAGCGCGACGCCGAGGTCCGCGACCGCATCGAGGAGGTCGCCAGCATGATCTTCCTCAAGGACCAGCTGTTGGAGCGGGCCGAGTTCCTCAGCCACGGCCAGAAGCAATGGCTCGAGATCGGCATGCTGCTGATCCAGGACCCCGAACTCCTCATGCTGGACGAGCCCGTCGCCGGCATGAGCGTCGGCGAGCGCATCAAGACCGCAGAACTCCTGAACCAGATCATCGTCGGCCGCTCGGTACTCGTCATCGAGCACGACATGAAGTTCGTCGAGGACATCGCCCACCGGGTCACCGTTCTGCACCAGGGCAAGGTCCTGTCGGAGGGCTCGATGGACCGGGTCAAGAACGACCCCAAGGTCATCGAAGTCTATCTCGGCCACTGAGAGGGAACGGGTTCATGCTCCAGACCACGCCCGGCCCCTCCCCCGCGCCCTCTATCCAAGCGGGCGTCCAGCCGATGCTGGCGATCGGCGATCTCCACGCTGCCTACGGCCAGAGCGAGGTGCTGCACGGCCTCGACATCCAGGTGGCGCCCGGCGAGATCGTCGCCGTGATGGGCCGCAACGGCATGGGCAAGACCACGCTCATGAAGACCCTGATGGGGATCGTGCCGGTCAAATCCGGCTCGATCCGGGTCGACGGCACGGAGGTCGGCGCCCTCAAGAGCCACCAGCGCGTCGCCAAGGGCCTTGCCTACGTGCCGCAGGGCCGCATGATCTTCTCCGCCATGACCGTGCAGGAGAACATCGAGACGGGCCTGACGGTGACGAACGAGCGCCGGGTGCCTGGCGAACTCTACGAGATGTTTCCGGTGCTGCTGGAGATGAAGGGCCGGCGCGGCGGCAACCTGTCCGGCGGCCAGCAGCAGCAGCTCGCCATCGCGCGCGCATTGGCCAGTCGCCCCAAGGTCCTGCTGCTGGACGAGCCGACGGAAGGCATCCAGCCCTCCATCATCCGCGAGATGGGCCGGACGCTGAAGAAGATTCGCGACGCGCGCGGCCTTTCCATCGTGGTCTCCGAGCAGGTGCTGAGCTTCGCCCTCGATGTCGCCGATCGGGTCCTGGTCATCGAGAACGGCCACATCGTCCACGAGTCCCTGCGCGCCGACATCGACGAGGCCCAGGTCGCCCGCTTCCTCTCGGTCTGAGTGTTTCGGGGCCCCACCGGGCCCTCCGACTCCAAAATCACCTCTTGCGCGGCGCCGGATGATCGGCGCGCGCGAACGGGGACGCATGTCCTCACGTCCAGGGCAAGTCCCGAAGTTAGGGAAGGGAGCACGAGACGATGGCAGAGACCCTGATCAAGGTCGATCTCACGCAGTCGGCCTACGACAACAGCATGGTGCACAATCGCTGGCACCCCGACATCCCCATGGTGGCGATGGTCAAGCCCGGCGACGACTTCATCGTCGAGACCTACGACTGGACCGGCGGCTTCATCAAGAACGACGATTCCGCCGACGACGTGCGCGACATCGACCTCTCCATCGTGCACTTCCTGTCCGGGCCCATCGGCGTCGAGGGCGCCGAGCCCGGCGACCTCCTCGTGGTCGACCTCCTCGACATCGGCGCCAAGCCCGAGAGCCAGTGGGGCTTCAACGGGTTCTTCTCCAAGAAGAACGGCGGCGGCTTCCTCGACGAGCACTTCCCCCAGGCCCAGAAATCGATCTGGGACTTCGAGGGCATGTTCACGAAATCCCGCCACATCCCCGGCGTGCGCTTCCCCGGCCTGATCCATCCGGGCCTGATCGGCTGCCTGCCCGATCCCAAGATGTTGGAGACCTGGAACACTCGCGAGAAGGCCCTGTTCGACACCGACCCCAACCGGGTACCGGCTTTGGCCACCCTGCCCTTCGCGCCGACCGCCCATATGGGCCGGCTGAAGGGCGAGGCGAAGGACAAGGCGGCCGCCGAGGGCGCCCGCACGGTGCCGGGGCGCGAGCATGGCGGCAATTGCGACATCAAGGACCTGTCGCGGGGCTCGAAGATCTACTTCCCCGTCTACGTGCCGGGTGCCGGCCTCTCCATGGGCGACCTGCATTTCAGCCAGGGCGACGGCGAGATCACCTTCTGCGGCGCCATCGAGATGGCCGGCTGGGTCCATCTCAAGGTGAGCCTGATCAAGGATGGGATGGCCAAGTACGGGATCAAGAACCCGATCTTCAAGCCGTCGCCGGTCACGCCGAAGTTCGACGATCACCTGATCTTCGAGGGCATTTCCGTCGACGAGCACGGCAAGCAGCACTACCTCGACGTGACCGTCGCCTACCGCCAGGCCTGCCTCAACGCCATCGAGTACCTGAAGAAGTTCGGCTATTCGGGCGCCCAGGCCTACTCGATCCTCGGCACGGCGCCGGTCCAGGGCCATATCTCCGGTGTCGTCGACATCCCCAACGCCTGCGCGACCCTGTGGATTCCGACGAAGATCTTCGAGTTCGACATCAATCCGGGTGCGGACGGGCCGACGAAGTTCCTCGACGGCTCGATCCAGATGCCGCTCTCGCCGGATCTTTGAGCATGCCGGTCTACGATTACAGTTGCGCCGCCTGCGGTCCGTTCACTGTGCTGCGCCCGATGGCGCAGTTTCAGGATCCGCACGATTGCCCGGATTGCGGCTCGGAATGCGGCCGCGCCTTCCTCAACGCGCCGAACCTCGCCTCCATGGATGCGGGCCGGCGCAAGGCCTTCGCCACGAACGAGCGGAGCCAGCACGCGCCCCGCAAGTCCTCCGGCCACGGCCCCGGCTGCGGGTGCTGCGGCAGTGCCAAGCCAACATCCAACCCCACGGCCGCCAAGAGTTTTCCGAACGCGCGGCCTTGGATGATCAGCCACTGACGCGAAGCACCCTCTCCCCTCTGCGGGAGAGGGTGGTCGCGCAGCGACGCGCCGGGACGAAGTCCCGCAAGAGAGGCAGCGCCGCCCCTTCCGGAAACACCTGTGCCGACCCCTCTCCCGCCTGCTCCGCAGGCACCCTCCCCCGCGGAGGGGGGAGGGTTCGTCCCCCCCTGAGGAGCACATCACGCCATGATGCACGGAGACATCTCGTCCAGCGCCGACAGCGTCGGCGTCGCGGTGGTGAACTACAAGATGCCCCGCCTCCACACCAAGATGGAGGTGCTGGAGAACGCAAGCAAGATCGCCGACATGCTGGTGGGCATGAAGTCCGGCCTGCCCGGCATGGACCTCGTGATCTTCCCCGAATACTCGACGCACGGGATCATGTACGACGCGGCCGAGATGTACGAGACCGCGACCTCCATCCCGGGGCCCGAGACCGAGATCTTCGCCGCCGCCTGCCGCAGGGCGAAGGTCTGGGGCGTGTTCTCGCTCACCGGCGAGCGCCACGAGGAGCACCCGAACAAGGCGCCCTACAACACCCTCATCCTGATGAACGATCAGGGCGAGATCGTGCAGAAGTACCGCAAGATCATGCCCTGGACGCCCATCGAGGGCTGGTATCCGGGCGACCGGACCTACGTCTCCGACGGTCCCAAGGGCCTGAAGATCAGCCTCATCATCTGCGACGACGGCAATTACCCGGAGATCTGGCGCGACTGCGCCATGCGGGGCGCCGAGCTCATCGTCCGCTGCCAGGGCTACATGTATCCGGCGAAAGAGCAGCAGGTCCTGATGTCGAAGGCGATGGCGTTCGCCAACAACACCTACGTGGCCGTGGCCAACGCTGCCGGCTTCGACGGGGTCTACAGCTATTTCGGTCACTCGGCGATCATCGGCTTCGACGGGCGCACGCTCGGCGAGTGCGGCGAGGAGGAGATGGGCATCCAGTACGCCGCCCTGTCGAAGTTCCTGATCCGCGATGCCCGCGCCCACGGGCAGTCGGAGAACCACCTCTTCAAGCTGCTCCACCGCGGCTACACGGGTATGATCGCCTCCAAGGAGAACCGCCACGGGCTGTCGGAGTGCCCCTACGACTTCTACCGCCGCTGGATCGAGGACCCGGACGGCACCCGCGACGCCGTGCGGGCCATCACCCGCCCGGGCGTCGGGACGGAGGAATGCCCCATCGAGGGCATTCCGTTCGTCGGCAAGGGCGAGGGCCCGCCGGATCCCCGCTGAGCGTCACGGCCGGAACGCCCGCTGCACCGGAGCGCGGACGGGCCTGATCCAGGCCCCCGGGGCTGCGCGCCACGAGCCTCGAACGGTGTCCCCGATGGCCGCGCCCGACAGCGCGGCCATCGGTGTTTTCCGGCTCGGCCGTTGCGAGGAGCGGTTCCCGGTTGTCCCTCTGCCCTTGCGCGGGTTCCGTCCCGCCGCGGGGAAGATTTCGCGCGTAAGGTTTTTCCCGACGAAGGTTACCGTTTAAGGCGTAGGATATTTTTGTGGCGGCTCTCAAATAATCGGATTACGCTTTTCTCGGTTCGCGGCTCAGCTTTTCAAAGGGCATTGGGTGGAATGGTGGCGCCGTTGGAAAGGTAATCGATCCAAGACATGATACACTGACCGCAAAACAATTGCAGTTGCGGCAAGGTTCCGGTTTTTCACCCCAAGGCGTTCAACGGTCGAGGTTGAAGACAAAGGCGGTTTTTGCCGTGATAAAAATCACCTAGGGATTGGACGTATTGCCATGACGCAGATATTCGTGCGCCCCGAACAAGCAATCCCCGAGGACATCGACGGTCGGCCCAGACCGAGTTTCGTGTCGTCCGCCCGGCGCGAGGGGCGTGTGCGGAACGAGACCGTAGCCGACGACAAGGCCGACGACATGGCCGCGCTCCTGGCGGAGCACCGCAAGGCCATCGCGCGCGGAACGCGGTCCCCGGCCGGCGCGAACGACGCGGGCGGTTTGTCCCAGGATCTCCACGATTGCGGCGGTTACCACCTCGCCCTACTTCAGATCTCCCTCAAGCTCCTCGAAGCGTTCGTTCCGGAAGGGCGGGCGCGGGCGCATCTCGACCGCACGAAGACCCAGCTCGCGCGCTTCGCCGCCGACCTCGGGTCCATCGCGGCCGCGCAGCCCTCCGCCCCCCGGAGCCGACCGGATCGCGCGCCGCGCGGCGATGTCCGATCCGGTGCGGAGTGTCGCGACCTCGACGCGTTCCTCACCGAGACCCTGGACGCGTGGTCCCTGGCCTCAGGCCTGCCGGTGGCGTTTCGCTGCAACCGGCCCCGCCTGCGCCTACCCATCGCCCTCGAGCAGCCCCTGCTGCGGATCCTCCAGGAATCCCTGACCAACATCCTGAAGCATGCCCGCACGGCGAGCCGGGTCGCCGTGGACCTGACCGTGCGGCGAAGCGTCCTCACCCTGACCATCGGCGACGACGGCTGCGGGTTCGATCCCGTCCCCGTCCGGGCGTCCGGTGCCGACGATCCCGCGGCGTCCGGGATGGGATTGCCCGGCATGGCCGCCCGGATGGCCCGGATCGGAGGAAGCCTCGTGGTCGACACGGGGTGTGGGCGGGGCACGCGGATCCAGGCCCGCCTGCGTCTGCCGCACCCGGTCTGACGCGGCGGTGGACGAGACGGCATCCGGGACGAGCGCGGAGACCGGCATCCGGATCGTTCTCGCCGACGACCACCCCGCCATCCTGGCCGGCCTGCGGTCGGTCATCGACGGCACCGACGGCATGCGCGTGGTGGCGGTGGCGAGCACCGGGTCTCAGGCCTTACGCCTGATGCAGGAGTTCGGGCCGAGCGTGGCGGTGATCGACATCGCCATGCCGGACATGACCGGCGTGGTCCTGGCCCGCAAGGTGGCCGCCCTGGCCCTGCCGACGCGCCTCATCGCCCTCACGGCCCACAACGACCGCACCCTGGTGCAGACCGCGTTCGAGGCGGGCGTGCGCGGCTACGTACTCAAGGGTTCCCCCATCGACCACCTGCTCCACGCGATCCGGGCGGTGACGACGGAGGGCTTCTACCTCGATCCGACCATCGCCGGGCAGCTGTTCGATCCGCGCGCCGCGCAAGGGCGCCGCCGCGCGCCGACGGAGGACGGGGCCATCCAGCCCGCCCTGACCCAGCGCGAGAGCGAGGTGATCCGCCTCGTGGCGCTCGGCCACACCAACAAGGAGATTTCCGGCCAGATCAACGTCACCACCAAGTCCATCGAGACCTACAAGATGCGCGCCTGCGACAAGCTCGGCATCCGCACCCGGGCGCAGATCGTGCGCTACGCCCGGCTTCAGGGCTGGCTCGCCGAGCCCTGAGGCGGATCGGCGGGGACGTCTGGGGCGGGCGCGTCCAGGCTGGCGGCGAGCACGGGCAGGAACTGCCAGAGGTCGCGGTTGAGCCGGGCGAGCTGGCGGTTGACGTCCGTGAGTTCGCGCACCCGCGCGTCGTCCATGGCCCGCTGGGCGCCGAAGCTGAGGCGGCCGCCATGCTCGACGATCCGCATGGTGTTGGTGTGGGTGATCTCGCCGTGCGCGTTGACCACCGACATGGCGTGGGTGAGGTCGTTGCGGACCCTGGTGGCGGCGTTGAAGCGCCGGATCAGGCGTTCCAGCGTCTGCGCCGTGGCCGGATCGGCGAGCTTCACCGAAGCGAGCCGGCGGATCAGGTCGAGGCGCGCCCGGCTGGTGTTGAGGGTGGTGAAGACGATGGCCGCCGTGATCTCGTCCGTGCGCAGGAGCAGCATCAGGACGTAGACGAACACGCTCTCGGTGTTGGACCAGCTCAGACCGAGATTGCCGATGAGGCTGAGGATCTGCGTCTGCCGCAGGGCGGCGTCGCCCTTCGGAGCCTGGAGCGCCTCGAAGTCCGGGGCGGCCGGGAGGTCCGTTCGCATGGGGCCGCTCCTGTTCGGGGCCAGTCTTCTTCGAGGCCAGTCTTTTTCGAGGCCAGTCTTTTTCGGGACCGGTCTTCGGCCGCAACGATACGCCGAACCCGCAAGGCTCGCGCGGGCCCCGGCCCGTCATCCGCAAGAATTCATCGGTGGATGATGCGTCGAATCACGTCGTCCGGCGTCGATGGTCCGGCGCGAAGGAGGTGGCTTGAATTCCGGCGTGGCCGGGCGGACCATCGCGCGCGACCGGCCTCGATCGGTCGGCGGACGCCGCCTTCGAAGAGTCCCGACATGGCGCATCTCACCGACCTGTGGCTCGCCCGGCGCGGGCGCCGGGCCGCCCTGCGGATCGTCCGCCCCTACGTGGAGCGCACGCGCTGGCGGCGCGGCTCAGATCCGGGCGAGGCGTGGATGGAACCCTACGCGCTGGGCTTCCTCACCTGCCTCGTCACCCTCGTGGCCCGCCCGGTCATGGGCGGTGCGCCCGGCGAAGTGCTGGGGCTCGTCCAGGCCGAGGCGTGGGCGGCGCTGACCGGCCTGCCGGCGGGGCCCGTCGGCGAGCGCGTCCTCACCTTCAGCCTGGCACAGGACCCGGACTTCACCCTCGGGATGGGCGACGCCCTCCTGTTCCATTCAGCCCATCGGGGCAGCCATCAGGGCTGGACGCCGGACGGGCTCTCCGAGCAGACCGGCGCGCAGACGGTTCTCGATCTGTGGGACAGCCTCATCGGCGTCCGCATCGAGGCCGGGCCACTCCGCGCGACCGCTCCGTAAGCCCTGGATACGCGTCGGCGCCCGCAGTGCAAACGCGAGGAGCCGAGCGGTTCTATTGCAGTGCGAAGGGATCGTCCAAGTATTCCCCGGGCAGGAATCCAACTCTCAGCGCGTTCCGGTTTTCCTGACGAAAAGTTTACGTTTTTTTAACACTTACGAACCGCGGCCATTCTGCAAAGTTCGGCTCGTTCCCAAGTGGACCGCACCGAACCGGCCCCGCCGGAGACGGCGCAAGCTTCGGGAACACTGTCCCGCACGAAATGGACCACGCCGTCTCGCCGACGCAGAAGATCAGCGAGCTGCCGGTCCCGTGCCCCATCCATCGAAGGGAGAACGATCATGTCGACCAACAACCAGAACGCGCTCGCAGCCCTGTTCGGCACCCAGGCCCAGGATCAGTTCCAGGGCGAGGCCCAGGGTCAGCTGCAGGGCGAAGCCCAGGGACAGCTGCAGGGCGAGGCCCAGGGACAGCTCCAGGCCGAGGCGCAAGACCAGGGCCAGGGCCAGGACCAGGGTCAAGGGCAGGATCAGGGTCAGAGCCAGTACTCCAGCAGCGAGTCGCTCAACGGGAACGGCAACCTCAACGGTAACGGCAACGGCAACCTGAACGGGAACCTCAGCGCCAACGGGAACCTGAACGGCAACATCAACGACAATATCAACACCACCACCACCACCGTATCCACCACGGTCGACGTCAATGTCGACATGACCGGCGTCATGGCGCCTCCATCGGAATCCAGCCTCATCAACCTCGAAGGCCTGACCATCGAGGGTCTCGAAGGCGGCATGTTCGTGATGCCGGACTTCTCGACCCAGACCCTCAACGGGGACGGGAACATCTTCAACCTCGATCAGATCAGCAGCCTGGTCGACAACGACTACCTGTCCAGCCCGAGCGTCAGCCTCGGAATCGGCGGTCTGGATTCCTACTGCGGTCCCGAAGGGACGCTGCCGAACTTCAACTTCACCCAGAACGTCTCGGGCAATGGCGGCAACGCCAGCAGCGACGGCGGCGTGAGCGATTTCGCCAGCAACGGCAACGTCTCGTCGGCGAACACGGTCTCGGGCGAAGCCTTCACCCAGCACATCACGCAGGGTGCCAACATCCAGTACAACTCCATGCCGGTCTCCGTCGTCGGCGGCGATTCCTTCAGCGAGATCAGCGGCACGGCCGATAGCAGCCACAACGTCTGAACCATGATCCCGGCCCGCGCCGTCACCCGGCGCGGGCCGTTCCACACCCACCGATCCCCGCGCGCCGGCCGCTTCCGGCCGTCGCGCGCGGGTCATCCTGATGGGGACGGTCATGATCGCTGGCGGCCCGACCGAGATCATCGCCCACTTCGCCGGGCACATGCGCCTGCTCGACACGGTGGTGCTCCACCGCGAGGTCTACGACGGCGAGCCGGGGCGGCTGCCCGCCCCCGCGCCCGGGACGCCGCACCGCGAGGCGGCACCGAATTTCGACCTCGACGAGATGCCGAGCCGGCCCTACCCGGCGGCCCTTCCGCCCCCAGACGCGCTCCGGTTCGGCCACGATGTCCTCATGCCGGCCGGCCCGGTGATGCCGGCCAAGCTCGCATCTGGGTCCGTGCCCGTCGGCGTTCCGCGCACCGCCGCCCCGGCCGGCGGCGGCGTCGGCGGGAGCGCCGGCCGGGCCGAGGCCGACCGCGACGTCACGCCCGACCAGGAGCTGATCCAGGTCCTCCAGGTCAACGAACTGCACGACAACGACCTCCTGCTGATGGTCGAGGGCACGGGCGTCGAGCACCTGCACCGCCTCGACCCGGGCTTCGTCGATCCCATCGTCGCCCTCGACCGGATGCTGGCCGAGGCGCGCGGCGGCGTGCCGGCCGACCTCGTCGCCCACGGCACCGGCACCGGCGACTGGATCGCCTTCGTGCAAGGGCGCGATGCCCACCTGGCCGCGGGCGGGATGCCGCGGGACGGGGTCGACGACGGATCGGCGGACCTTCAGGGCCTCACCGTCGACGGGGTGCGCCAGCCCGCCGGCACGGCGCTGCCGACGGTGTCCTCCCCCGCCCCCACGCCCGAGGCCGCTCCGCGCAACGGCCTCCTCGACCCGGGCCTCGCAGCGACGACGGGGGCCAACCAGAGCTTCAACGTCGCCGGCATCCTCGACAACCACACCCAGTACCACGCCCTCTTCGTCGGCGGCGACGCCTTCACCACCCAGGCCATCGTCCAGGTCAACGTCCTCGCGAGCGATGTCGACATCACCGTGGGCGGCCGCAGCGGAATCCTGGACCTCGTCACCGGCGGCGACCTCACCCGCAACGCGGCGCGGTTCACGCAAGCCGACACCGATCCGGGGGTGGTCACCCATCTCTCCGCCGGGGCGCGCACCGAGGTCGACGTGATCGCGGGCGACTTCTACGACGTGAAGAGCATCACCCAGATCAATCGGCTCTTCGACAACGACGTCGTGGTGCAGGGCACGTTCAGCACCTTCTACACCGCGGTCGCCGGGGCCAACACGCAGGTCAACCTGTTCTCCCTGGAGGAACTCGGCTCACGCTACGACCTCATCGTGGTGCGGGGCGACTATCACACCGTCAACATGGTCCATCAGACCAACGTGCTGCTCAACGACAGCATCGTGAAGGCCTATACGGGGCGGGCGGACACGATCGGCCAGACCATCGTCACCGGCGACAACGTCCTCGAGAACGTCGCCTCCGTCGATCAGTACGGCAGCACCGCGTTCAAAACCCTGTCGGCGGACCAGCACGCCGCGCTCTCCGGCCTGGAGGCGAATCACCTCGACCCGGCCCTGGCCGCGCTCCTGCCCCAGGCCGAATCATCAACCCTGCACGTGCTCTACGTCGCGGGCGACTTCTTCAACATCAACGCCATCACCCAGACCAACATCGTCGCGAACGTCGACACGGCGATCCAGCACCTGCCCGATACCGGCACCGCGACGGGGCCGACGGGCGCCGCGACCCAATCGACTCAGACGGTGACGACGGGCGCCAATCACCTCGCCAACGTCGCGGCCATCTCCACCGTGGGGACGACCACGGCGGCGCAGTTCGTTGGCGGCGAGCATTACGACGACGCAATCCTCGTTCAGGCCAACTACGTCAGCCACAGCGCCCGCGTCACCATCGGCGACACCCAGAGCCTTGCCTCGGAGGTCGCGGCTTTCACCGGCCTGCACGACATCGCCCTTCCCGAAACGGGCACGCAGGACCTGCTCGGACCCGCCTTCCACGGCGGTGGCTCCAGCCTGACCCACGACCTGCTCCACGGAATGATGGCCTGAACCGGACAAACGGCCGGGATCACCGGTCGACGCACCCGGTCGGGATACCGGCCAACGGATTCGGTCGGGATACCGACCGACGCACTCGGTCGGGATACCGACCGACAAGGGGGACGCGACATGGACGATCTCAGCCGCCGCGGTACGGCCGCGGGCCGCGATGCCGCCGGCGCGGCCGGACCCGATCTCGGGCCCGGCCTCGCCGCCCTGGAGGCGCGATTCCGCGAGGCGGCCGGCGGCCACTACATCGGCCCGACCGCGGCGCCGGCCCCGACGGAGGAGGCCGGCGCGGTGCCGGCGCAGGGGGCTCCGCCAGTCGTATCGCCGGCCAGGACGGCCCCGGTCGAGACGGCCCCGGTCGAGGCGGCCCCGGTCGAGAGTCGGGCGGAGGCGGTCGCAGCGGCTCCGGCGGCGGTGGCGGCCACCCCCTCGACCGCGCCACCGCGCGCGACGGGCGAGGGGGGCGGTTCGGGCAAGGGCAGTGGTTCCGGCGGCGGCGGTGGCGGGGCCGGCGGTGACGCCGGCGCCCCGCTGCAGCGTCGCTCCGGCGACCGCGACTTTCGCGAGGTGCTGACCAAGGGGCTCGCCGGCTGTCGGCGCAAGCTCGTCGTCGTCGCCATCTTCTCGTTCTGGGTGAACCTTCTCGTCCTCGGCATCCCGATCTACCTGTTCAACATCTCCGACCGGGTGCTGACGAGCCGCAGCCTCGACACCCTGATCATGCTGACCCTCGTCATCGTCGGCGCCATCGTGGCCCACGTGGTCCTCGACGTGGTGCGGCGGTTCATCCTCATGCGGATCGCCGTGGAGGTGGAGGTGCGCCTCGGCGCGCCGGTCCTGGCCGCGGCGGCGAAAGCCTCGCAGGCGGGCTCGAGCCGCGAGTTCCAGACGCTCGCCGACCTGCAGCAACTGCGCAACTTCATCACCGGTCCGGTGCTGCTCGTCATGTTCGACGCCCCCGTGGCGCCGATCTACCTGCTGGCCGTGTTCCTCATCCATCCGGATCTCGGCTGGATCGTCATGGCGACGGGCGTGCTGCTCCTCGGCCTCGCCCTCATCAACCAGAAGCTGACGGCGGTGCCGTTCGCCCAGGCCAGCGCCTACTCGACCCGTGCCAACCTCCAGGCCGACGCCATGGCGCGCAACAGTCAGGTGATCAACGCCATGGGGATGACGCCCGAATGCGTCACCATCTGGGGCCGCGAGACCGCCGAATCCCTCAAAGCCCAGGTGATCGCCCAGGACCGCAACATCGTCATCGCCGGCCTGTCGAAGTGCATCCGGCTCTCGACGCAGATCGGCATGCTCGGCTGGGGCGCGATCCTGGCGCTGGACGGCAAGCTCACGGGCGGCACCATGATCGCCGCCTCCATCGTCGGCGGCCGGGCGCTCGCCCCCATCGAGGGCGTCATCGACGGCTGGCGCAGCTTCGTCGGCGCCCGCATCGCCTACGCGCGGGTCAAGTCCCTGCTGCTGAACTCGCCTCTGAACTTCGACCGCCTGCGCCTGCCCCGCCCGATCGGGCGCCTCACGGTGGAACGGGTTCTGTACGTGCCGCCGCCGAACAAGAAGGTGATCCTCAACGGCCTCACCTTCCAGCTCGAACCGGGCGAATCGCTCGCCATCGTGGGCGCCTCGGGGACGGGCAAATCCACCCTCGCGCGCATGCTCGTCGGCTCGATCTCGCCCACCGCCGGGGCCGTGCGCCTCGACATGATGGACCTGCGCAACTGGGACCCGCGCCAGTTCGGCCAGAGCGTCGGCTACCTGCCCCAGGAGGTCCAGCTCTTCCCCGCCAGCATCAAGGCCAACATCGCCCGCATGCAGGACGACGCCTCCGACGCCGACGTGTTCGACGCCGCCGAGATCGCCGACGTCCACGAGCTCATCTCGCAGTTCGCCCAAGGCTACGAGACCGTGGTGGGCATGGACGGCAGCCCCCTCTCGGGCGGCCAGCGCCAGCGCATCGGCCTCGCCCGGGCCTTCTTCGGCGACCCGCGCCTCGTGGTGCTGGACGAGCCGAACTCGAACCTCGACACCCCCGGCGAGATCGCCCTGGCCCGCGCCCTCCTGCGGGCCAAGGCGCGCGGCACCACCGTGGTGGCCATCACCCAGCGCCCGACGCTGCTGAAGAGCGTCGACAAGATCATGATCCTCAAGGACGGCGCCATCCAAGTGTTCGGGCCCCGCGACGAGGTGATCCCGATGATCGTCGGCCGCAGCGCCAACGACGATCGCCCCCTCACGGGCCGGGGCGGGACCGGTACCGCCTGATCCGCCCCTGACGAGCCCCCGCCCCGAACGAGCCCCTTCAGGAGCCCCGCGCCATGACCCGGATCGTCACGATCAAGCCCACCCCGCCTCGGCGCGAATGGTACGACGACATCCCGCAGGACACCCGCTACCACACGGGCTTCGGCTTCGCCTTCCTCGTCGGGATCATCGCGGGCTTCGGAATCTGGGCCAACACCGCCCTCATCGCGGGCGCCATCGTGGCCACGGGCGCGTTCGTGGCGACGGGGCAGAACAAGACGATCCAGCATCTCGAAGGCGGGGTGATCCGCACCATCCTGGTCAAGGAAGGCGACATCGTCGAGCCCGGCCAGCCCCTGCTCCAGCTCGACGAGACCGGCCCCAAGGCGGAACTTCGCCGCCTCGCGCTCCGGCACGACCGACTCACCGCCATCGAGGCGCGGCTCCAGGCCGAGGCGCGCCAGGCGCCCGCCGTCACCTTCCCGGCGCCCCTCCTCGCCAAGGCGGGCGACCCCGACATCGACGCCATCGTGGGCAACCAGCTCCTGGCGTTCAAGGCGCGGATGACGAGTCTGGCCAGCGACCTGTCCGTCCTCACCAACGGGATCGACGCCCTGGAGGAGAAGATCCGCGGCAGCCAGATCCAGCTCAAGGCGGTGCGGCGCCAGCTCGAGCTGTTCGAGCAGGAGATCGCGTCGAAATCCGTGCTGCTGAAGGGCGGCATGATCCGCATCTCCGAGATCCTCGCCCTGCAGCGCTCCCAGGCGAGCGCGCAGGGTGAGATCGGCCGCCTCGACGGCGATATCGGCGACGCCCGCGAGCGCATCGCCCGCATCCGCGAGCAGATCACGGGCGCGCGCAACACCGCGATCAAGACGGCGGTGGAGCAGCTGCACGAGACCCTGGCCGACCAGAACGACGTCCGCGAGCGCATGCGGGCGGCGCGCAGTCTGCTCGACCGCATCGTCATCGCCGCCCCCGTGCGCGGCATCGTGGTGAAGCTGCGCTACCACACGGACGGGGGCGTGGTGGAACCGGGGAAAAGCATCATGGAACTGGTGCCGCTCCACGACGAACTCGTCATCGAGGCGCGGATCAAGCCGCAGGACATCGACCACGTGCGGCGGGGCCAGTCGGCCGCGATCCGCCTCACGGCGCTCAGCCAGCGCATCGTGCCCATGGTGTCGGGCGAGGTGATCTACCTCTCGGCCGACGCCCTGCCGGACGACCGCCGCAACCAGGCCGGCGGCGGCGACCTCTACGTCGCCCGCATCCGCCTCGATCCGAAGAGTCTGGCAGAGGTCCACAACTTCGCGCCGACCCCCGGCATGCCGGCCGAGGTCTACATGCGGACCACGGACCGGACGTTCTTCGAGTACGTCTTCAAGCCCCTGAAGGACAGCATGGTGCGGGCGTTCCGGGAGATCTGACGCCGCGTCCGTCCGCGCTCAGCCGAGGCGGGTCGCGTCTTCATCCCGGTCGTGGCGCGACTCTATCCAAGTCGTGGCGCGACTCTATCCGAGTCGTGGCGCGACTCTATCCGAGTCGTGGCGCGGCCTGGCCCGGCATCGGTGCCGGCGCGGCGTCCGTCCGGCGGGCGGTCAGCACGAGCCCCAGGGCCAGGGCGGCCATGCCGGCGCCGAACCAGGGCAGACTGCCGTAGCCCATCCCCAGGGTGAGCACGCCGCCGCCCAGCGCCGCGCCCGTGGCGTTGCCGAGGTTGAACGCGCCCTGGTTGAGAGTGGAGGCGAGGTTGGGCGCGTCGCTCGCCGCCTCCACCACCCAGACCTGGAGCGGCGAGACCAGGGCGAAGACGAGGGCGCCCCAGACCGGCAGGGTCAGCACGGCGGGGATCGCCGACCGGCTGGTGAAGGCGAACAGCACCAGCACGGCGACGAGGGCGGAAAAACTCCCGATCACCGTCGCCATCAGGCGCCGGTCGGCCAGCCGCCCGCCCGCGAGGTTGCCGAAGGTGAGGCCGATGCCGAACAGCAGCAGGGCGCCCGTCACCGCGTGCGGGGTCAGACCGCTCACCTCCGTCAGGAGCGGCGCGATGTAGGTGAACACCGTGAACAGGCTGACGGAGGACAGGGTGCTCACCAGCATCGGCAGCAGCACCGCCCAGCGCTGCAGGGAGCGGAACTCCCCGGCGAGCCCGCCGCGCGAGCCCGGCAGGCCGTTCGGCACGAAGGCCGCGATGGCGGCGGCGGCGACCAGTCCGAGGCCGAGCACCGCCCAGAACGTCGCGCGCCAGCCCGCGACCTGGCCGAGCGCCGTGCCGAACGGAACCCCGAGAACGTTGGCGAGGGTGAGGCCGGTGAACATCAGCGCCACCGCCTGCGCCCGCTGCGCGCGGGGGACGAGGCCGCTCGCCACCACGGCGCCGATGCCGAAGAACGCCCCATGGGCGAAGGCCGTCAGGATGCGGGCCAGCATCAGAAACCCGTAGGTCGGCGCGAGGGCGCAGCCGAGGTTGCCGAGAAGGAACACCCCCATCAGCACGAGGAGCGCCGTCTTGCGCGGCAGCCGGGCCGTGGCGATGGCCACCAGGGGCGCGCCGACGGCGACGCCGAGGGCGTAGCCCGAGACCAGAAGTCCTGCCCGGGGCACGCTGACCCGGAGGCTCTCGGCCACCTCGGGCAGCAGGCCCATGATGACGAATTCGGTGGTGCCGATGCCGAAGGAGGCGGCGGCCAGGGCCAGGATCGGACGGGACAGCATGGAGTCGCTCACGCTCGGGGGCCCAGGCCCATCCGGCGCAAGGCGGTCACGCTGCGTTGCAGCATCGGCCGTGCGCTACCATGCGTGCCCGCCGCCACCGATGCCCCCGGCTTCGCGGGTCGCCTGCGCGTGGCACATGGAACCGCGGGCGGTCGGGGGCAGCCCATCGCCCGTCCAAGCAAAAAGCCATCCCCGCGGCGCGGGGATGGCTCGTGAGGGCGTCGGCCCTACCAGGATCGTGATCGGTTCGCGGTCCGGGAGAGCGAGCCCGGTCGGATCAGGCGTCGACCTTCTTGCGGGGACCGCGGCGCTTCTTCTCGGGGGCGGCGGGGGCCTCCTCCTCCTGCGGCTCCGGCTCGGCGCTGACGGTCTCCTCCGGGGCGGCCTTGGCCAGACCCTTGCGGCGCTGCTGGCCGAGGCCGAGGGCGCGGGCGAGTTCGGACCGCTGCTCGGAATAGCTGGCCGAGGTCATCGGGTAATCGGGCGCCAGGCCCCACTTGGCGCGGTACTGCTCGGGGGTCAGGCCGCGCAGGGTGAGGTGCCGGCGCAGGGTCTTGTACTGCTTGCCGTCCTCGAAGCTGATCAAGTAATCCGCCGTGATGGAGCGGCGGATCTCCTGCGGCGTCGCCTTGGGCGGGCCGGTCTCGACGGCCGGTGCGCCGTTCGCCGTCACGCCACGGATCGCCTCGTGGACATCACTGAGCAGTTTCGGCAGCTCGGCGCTCTGGACATGGTTGTTGCTGACATAGGCGGAGACGATATCGGCGGCCAGCGTGATCAGGCGGGCTGCATCGGATTCTGTTTCATTCATGTTGTCGGCACCATTCTTGATTTAAGTCATAAGTCGTTTCGAGCGTAAGCTCAGTTCTTTCCGCAAGCAATGTTCCGCCGCGGTGATCCGAGAGTTTTTCACGTCTAGTTGTGGATTGACCGATCATTTCCTCGTGCGGTGCAGGAAGTTCGCGCCCTTATCCCGTAGGGGTTGCTCTGCCGGGCAATGTGCACCTGCCCTGCTCTGGCGTGGTGGGTATTGCCACGGGGGCGGTCCTGTCGATCACCGTCGCGCGCGACGGATTCGATGATGGAGCCGGGTACGGGTGCTGATCCGGACGGACGCGATACTGTCTCGTCCCAGTCTCTATCCGTGATCGTCCGCGAACCCTTCGCTGCGAGCACCACCCTTGAACGATCGTGCCTCGCGAAAGTTTCAATACTGGCATTGCCACGATGAAAACGCATTGGCAATGCCGTTCCGGTGCAAACGCTGCGCAGGGTCGAAGATTATCGACGGGAAATTTTCGTTGATCGTCGTGCGCACGTGACGGAACCCATGCGATTCCCAGAGAAGCCGAAGATCGCCGCGGCGTCTGTGCTGTGACGTCACACGCGTTGCCTGCGCGGGCCATCGCGGCCGATCCATCATTCCTCGAAGCCAAGCATGCGTCCGCGACACCAAGCATGCGTCCGCGACACCAAGCATGCGTTCTCGAAGCCCAGGACGACGCCGCGACACCGGATACGGGCGGAGGTGTGGGGTTGTGGGGTCGGCCGGACCCCGCTCCGACGCCGCCGCGGGCGAATCGTTAACGGTCCGCTAACCATGCGGGCGGCAAATCTTGCCGGGTCCCCTCTCCGGGGCGGCGAGGAAGACCATGAGCGAGACGGCCGCCGCGCCGGTACGGGGAAACGGGGCCGGACAAGGGTCCGGCATGAGTGTTGGCCAGTTCGCGAGCTATGCGATTCCCAACCGGGCCAATCTCCACGCCCTGTCGAAGCGCACGGACCTGTTCTTCGCCACCGCCGTGATGGGCATCCTCACGGTGCTCATCTTCCCGCTGCCGGCGTTCCTCCTCGACCTGCTTCTGGCCGTCTCGATCATCATCTCGGTGCTGATCATGATGACGGGTCTGTTCATCGACAACCCGCTCGAATTCACGGTCTTCCCGACGCTGCTCCTCGTGGCGACTCTGCTCAGGCTCGCCCTCAACCTCGCCTCCACCCGCCTCATCCTCGGCCACGGCCACGAGGGCACGGCGGCGGCCGGTCACGTCATCGAGGCGTTCGGCAACTTCGTCATGGGCGGCAACTTCGTCATCGGGATCATCGTCTTCGCGATCCTGATCATCGTGAACTTCGTGGTGATCACGAAAGGTTCGGGCCGTATCGCCGAAGTCGCGGCGCGCTTTACCCTCGATGCCATGCCGGGCAAGCAGATGGCCATCGACGCCGACCTCTCGGCCGGCCTCATCGACGAGAAGGTGGCGAAAGCCCGCCGCGCCGCCCTGGAGGAGGAATCCTCGTTCTTCGGCGCCATGGACGGCGCCTCGAAGTTCGTGCGCGGCGACGCCATCGCGGCGCTGCTCATCACCTTCATCAACGTCATCGGCGGCATCATCATCGGCGTCGCCCAGCAGGGCATGCCCTTCGGCGCGGCGGCCAAGACCTACACGCTGCTGACCATCGGCGACGGTCTCGCCTCCCAGGTGCCCGCCCTCATCGTCTCGGCGGCGGCCGGCATCCTCGTCTCGAAGGCGGGCGTGAAGGGCTCGGCCGACAAGGCGCTCGGCAAGCAGCTCGCCAACTACCCGAAGGCGCTCGGCATGTCGTCGGGCGTCATGGTGCTGATCTCGCTCCTGCCCGGCATGCCGATGCTGCCCTTCCTCGCGCTGGCCGGCGCCTCCGGCTACGCCGCGTGGCATTTCGCCAAGGTCGCCCGCGAGGCCCCGCCGCTGGATTCCGACGGCGCACCCATGGACGCCACGGCGGTGGCCGCCGCCCAGGCCGCCAAGGAGGAGACGGTCACGGATCTCCTCAAGCTCGACGACCTCAAGCTCGAGATGGGCTACGCACTCCTCGCCCTCGTCAACGGCCCCGACGGGCAGGACCGGCTCACCGACCAGATCAAGGCCCTGCGCCGCCAGCTCGCCGCCGAACTCGGCTTCGTGATGCCGTCGGTCCGCATCCTCGACAACGTCCAGCTCGACGCCAACGCCTACGTGGTGCGGGTCAAGGAGATCGAGGCCGGCACGGGGCAGATCTTCCCCGGCCAGTTCATGGCCATGGACCCCATGGGCGGGCAGGTGCAGCTTCCCGGCCAGCACATGCTGGAGCCGACCTTCGGCCTGCCCGCCACCTGGATCGACGCGTCCCTGCGCGATCAGGCCCAGCTCAAGGGCTACACGGTGGTGGACGCCGCGACCGTGGTCTCGACCCATCTCACCGAGATCATCAAGGCGCACGTCTCGGAGCTTCTCAGCCATGTCGAGGTGCAGAAACTCCTGCGCGAGGCCTCAAAGGACCATTCCGACCTCCTCAAGGAGGTGATGCCGAGCCAGATCGCCTCCACGGGCATCCAGCGCGTGCTGCAGTTCCTCCTGGCCGAGCGGGTCTCGATCCGCGATCTCGGCGCCATCATCGAGGGCGTGGCGGAGGTGGCCGGCCACGTGAAGAACCCGCGCGACATCGTCGAGCACGTGCGTGCCCGCCTCGGGCGCCAGATCTGCGCCCAGTACCAGGGGCCGGACGGCATGCTGCCGATCATCACCCTGTCGCCGGCCTGGGAGCAGGCCTTCCTCGAATCCATCGCCGGCGAGCGCGACGAGCGCTACCTCGCCATGCAGCCCTCCAAGCTGTCGGAATTCGTCAGCACCGTGCGCGACCGCTTCGAGACCGCCGCCCGCATGGGCGAGATGCCGGTGCTCGTCACCTCGGTCCAGGCCCGGCCGTTCGTGCGCTCGATCATCGAGCGCTTCCGCCGCGAGACCCCGGTGATGAGCCAGGCGGAGATCCATCCCCGCGCAAGGCTGCGGACGGTGGGGTCGGTGTGAGGCGGATTCGCGATGCCGCCGCCTGACGGCCAGGTCCCGTGCCGTCAGGGAAAGATGATGGGGCGTCTTGCCTGGAGCGTGACATGACGGATTGGCCTTTCAGCGACCCACCGAACGTCGCGGTGCTGACGACCCGGAGCATCGTTCGGGATGCGGCATGGATCGCCCGCGTCGTCCATGATGCCGACGATGGTGGATGGCAGTTCCACGACGGCACACCCGGCGCTCGGCACGAGGCGGATGCCGTCGTGACGTCGCTGCGCGATCTGGTGCTCCGAGACGCATCCCTACGCGCGTTGGCCGATCTCCCGGAGGGGTGGTGTGCCTGGCGCGGGAGCCCGGAGCAGCCCTGGCAACGGGCGAGGGTCGACGGCGTGTGAGCCGATCGGGGCCGGCGAGGTTTCTCCCCCGGCCGCCTGGCCGATGGCCACCATCCGGCATCCGTTCGAGCCTGTCGCCGATCCCGGCCTCGACGATGCGCTCGGCGGCGCCCCGTCGCGCGGACTCTTCAAGAGCCTTCGCGGGGCGCTCGTACGGCCCGCGACGCCCCGCCCGTCCCGGGCAGGGCGTCGATCTCCGGAACGGTCAGGCCGGGTTCTTGCGGACGCGGCGGTCGATGGCCTTCGGGTCGAGGCCCGGGGCGGTGAGCGGCGCACCGGGGGCGACCTCGGCAGGTTCGCCCTTGATGGCGCTGGCGAGGCGGTTGCGCTCGTAGAGCAGCACCACGACGACGGAGATGAGGAACGGCAGCCAGAAATAGAACAGCCGGAACACCAGCAACGCCGCGATGATCGACGGCCGCGCCACGTCCGGCATCGCCACAACGAAGACGAGCTCGAACACGCCGAGCCCTCCCGGCGCGTTCGACACCAGGGCCGCCGAGAACGAGGCGAGGAACACGGCGAGGACCACGAGGAAGCCCGGGTTCCCGGCCTCCGGCAGGGCGAAGTAGATGATCCCGGCGGCCCCAAGAAGCTCCAGGGGCGCGGCGACGATCTGCCGGACCATGATCTGCGGGCGCGGGTACTCGAGCTTGAACGACCGAATGGTCATGGGCTTCAGCCGCATGAGCGAGCCGATGACGTAGAGGGCGACGAAGCCGAGGAGGCCGGCGCCGAGGATGCGGGCGGTGGCCGGATCGGTGAGCACCGACGGCAGGTAGCCGTTGAGGCGGGTCAGGGTGTCGGGCAGGGCCACGAGGACGAAGCCGCCGAGCAGGATCGTGCCGAGGCCGAAGGTGAAGGAGCACAGGGCGACGAGCACGGCGACCTGGGCCGCCGACAGGCCCTTGGCGGTGTAGGCGCGGTAGCGCACCACGGCGCCGGAGAACACCGAGGCGCCGATGTTGTGCGACAGGGCGTAGGTGGTGAACGAGCAGACCGAGACGAAGAACCACGAGATGTGGCGCACCCCGAGATGCAGGAGGGCGATTCGGTCGTACCAGGCGAGCGCCGCGTAGGCCACGAGGGTGGCGAGGCCCGCGAGCAAGAAGCGGTGGACCGGGATCTCGGCAAAGCTGCTCTTGATCTCCGCCACCGAGATGCCGGCGAGCTCGCGATAGAGCAGGTAGCCGGAGACGATGACGGCGGCGAGGCCGACGATCGGCCAGATGAAATCGCTGATCTTCTTCATGATCGACAGGTCGAGCCCCCTCACGCGGGCTCTCCCTGCACGACCATGCCCGTCATCGCAAGCAAGGTCGTGCGCTAGCCCGGGAGGAAGCCGGCACGCTGGGCTGATGGCACCCGATCATGACGGTTTCGTGCCGGTACCCCGCGGGGAGGCCTCAGGCGCGGACGCGCGACAGGCCGATGCCGTCCATGGCGGCCTGGTCGCGGGCGGCTTCGGCCGCGCGCTCGGCGGTGCGCTCGCGGTCGTCGAGGATCTCGATCTTCTTCAGGTCCTCGAAGGCTTCGCCGAGCTCGGCCTTGGCCTCGGCGAGCTGGCCCTCGAGGGCGGCGGCGGACTGGCGCATGTTGTCCCGGCGGGCGGCGGCCGCGCGGGCATAGGTCGGATAGGCGAAGTGCGCCGTGTCGGTGATGCCGGCGCGGCCCTCCTCGTGGGCGACCTCGCGGTCGAGCTCGAGGGCCATGCGGGTGAAGTCGGCCATCATCATCTCGATCTGCGTCACGCGCCGACGCTTCTCGTCGACCTGGAAACGTCGCAGCCGGATCAGCGTGTCACGCGATTTCATCTGATGGGTCCACTCCACGCAACGCACGCCCGGCTTCGTCGCCGGCGACCCGAAGCGACACCGGCCCATGGGCGGTGCGGCGGATCAGGGGCCGCCGACGATCCCGGCGAGGCGTGAGTAACCCTCGCCGATCGAAGTTGCTTCTTCCTTACCCTGACCCAGAAAAGCCTCCAGATCGGGCATCAAAGCCACCGCTTCGTCCACTTCCGGCGACGCACCGGCCCGGTAGGCGCCGAGCCGGATGAGCTCCTCCATGTCGGCGTAGGTCGAGAGCAGGCGCCGGGCCCGCCGGACGGTCGGCAGGTGCGCCGGGTCGCAGGCCTTGGGCATGGTGCGCGAGACCGAGCGCAGGACGTTGATGGCCGGGTAGCGCCCGCGCTCGGCGATGCCGCGCTCCATGACGATGTGGCCGTCGAGGATGCCCCGCACGGCATCCGCCACGGGTTCGTTGTGGTCGTCGCCTTCCACCAGCACGGTGAACAGGCCCGAGATCGCCCCCTGCCCCGTGCCGGGCCCGGCGCGCTCCAGCAGGCGCGGCAATTCGGAGAACACCGTGGGGGTGTAGCCCTTGGCGGTGGGCGGTTCGCCGGCGGCGAGGCCGATGTCGCGCTGGGCCATGGCGAAGCGGGTGATCGAATCGATCATGCACAGCACCTGCGCGCCCTGATCGCGAAAGTACTCCGCCACCGCCAGGGTCACGTAGGCGGCGTTGCGGCGCATGAGGGCCGGCTCGTCGGAGGTCGCCACCACCACCACGGAACGGGCGAGCCCGGCCGGGCCGAGGTCGTCCTGGAGGAACTCCTGCACCTCGCGGCCGCGCTCGCCGACGAGGCCGATCACCGCGACGTCGGCGGCGGTGTAGCGGGCGAGCATCGACAGCAGCACCGACTTGCCCACGCCGGAGCCCGCGAAGATGCCCATGCGCTGGCCGGCGCACATGGTCAGGAAGGTGTTGATGCAGCGGATGCCGAGATCCAGCGGCGGTCCGACGCGGCGGCGGGCGTGCGCCGGCGGCGGATCGGCCCGCAGGGGGTAGATCACCGGTCCGGATTCCAGGGGGCCGAGGCCGTCGATGGGCCGCCCGAGGGCGTCGATGGTGCGCCCGAGCCAGGCGGGCGACGGGCGGATGGCGCCCGCGGCCGCGTCGCGGACATAGGCCGGGCAGCCCCGGCGCACCCCTTCCAGGGAGCCGAACGGCATGGCCAGCGCCCGGTCGCCCTGGAAGCCGATGATCTCGCACGGCACCGCGCCCGGTGGGGTATTCGGCCCGTTCTCCACGGCGATGTCGAGGCGCCCGCCGAGCCGCATGGCCGAGACGGGACCGGCCACCTCGACGAGGAGCCCGCGGATCGCCACGACCCGGCCGTAGATCTCCAGGGCCTCCATGCCCTCGAGGGCGGCGCGCGCGCCAGCCAGGCGCAAGCGCCCGGCGCTAGGGTGCGGCTCGGTCATCGGCGATTCTCTCAACCATTCGTTTACCTCCCTCCTTAACACTGCGGTCATCGGGCAGGTAGCAAGGCCCCCGGCTTCGGAGCCGGGGCGCCGTTTTTCCCGGAGGGCGTCGGCTTCCTCGCGAAGACGTGTCCCCCGGGAGACAGGCTGCGGCCCGGTACGGTCGGTACGGTGCTTGGGGATGGTTCTTCAGGTGATGCATGAAGCGGAAGACGGTTCTGTGGAGAACAGACCGCCAACGGTTGCAAGCGTCACCGGACACGTTGCCCAAATCGCCGCTTGCGCCCGTGAATCAGGTTTTGTTAACGATTAACCAATAGCGTTTCACGTCAATGACGAGGGAGCGTCCGCCGCGGGCCGGTGGCGGACGAAGGCGGGGGTGTGCCCGTACGCTTGCACACGGCCGGCTGGGCTGGGGACCGACGATGCGGGTACTTCTGATCGAGGACGACAGCGCAACCGCGCAGAGCATCGAATTGATGCTCAAGTCCGAGAGCTTCAACACCTACACCACCGATCTCGGTGAGGAAGGGATCGATCTCGGCAAGCTCTACGACTACGACATCATCCTCCTCGACCTGAACCTGCCCGACATGTCGGGCTACGAGGTGCTGCGGAACCTCCGCGTCGCCAAGGTGAAGACCCCGATCCTCATCCTCTCCGGCATGGCCGGCATCGAGGACAAGGTGAAGGGCCTCGGCTTCGGCGCCGACGACTATCTGACGAAGCCCTTCCACAAGGACGAGCTCGTCGCCCGCATCCACGCCATCGTGCGCCGCTCGAAGGGCCACGCCCAGTCGGTGATCACCACCGGCGACCTCATCGTGAACCTCGACCAGAAGACCGTCGAGGTCTCGGGCTCCCGCGTCCACCTCACCGGCAAGGAGTACCAGATGCTGGAACTCCTCTCGCTCCGGAAGGGCACGACGCTCACGAAGGAGATGTTCCTCAACCATCTCTACGGCGGCATGGACGAGCCCGAGCTGAAGATCATCGACGTGTTCATCTGCAAGCTGCGCAAGAAGCTCGCCAACGCCTCCTCGGGCAAGAACTACATCGAGACGGTGTGGGGCCGCGGCTACGTCCTGCGCGAGCCGAACGAGGTCGAGGAGCGCATCGCCGTCTAGGCGATCCGAACCGCGCAACGAAAAAGGCCCCGCTCGCGCGGGGCTTTTTTGTTGCCGTCGCGAAAGACACCTCGTCGTCGTTCCGGGACCGCGTCGCGGAACCCGGAATCCAGATCCACGACGCGCGCTCGACTTGGCCAGTCCTGTGTTTCTGGATTCCGGGTTCGCTCAGCGCGCGACCCGGAACGACGGACGCGGTGAGACGCCCGGCCGTCTCGCGACGGAGCCTGCTTAGCTTCTTGATCCGCCGCGGGTTTTCGACGCAAAACCGGTGACCGCTTTTGCGAAACCCGCTTAGAGGCCGACCGCCCGACGCAGGGGCGGCGGGGTCAGGGTGGAGGCCATGGCGGCCGGGGGCAGGCCGGCCGGCGCCCGGGCTTGGGCCGGGGCCGGATTGTAAAGGCCGCGATGCCGGGGGTTGGGGGCGAGGCGGTCGGTGAGACCGATCACCGTCTCGGCGGCGCCGAGCAGGACCGCGCCGTCCGGGGACAGGCAGGCGCTGATTCGGGCGAGCACGTCGCCCTTCGTGGCGGCGTCGAAGTAGATCAGCACGTTGCGGCAATACACGATGTCGAAGGTGCCGAGGCCGTCGAAGGCGTGGAGCAGGTTGAGGGGCCGGAAATCGACCATCTGACGTAAGGGGGCGGCGATGCGCCACTGCTCGCCGACCTGCTCGAAGTGCTTGATGAGCAGCTGCACCGGCAGGCCGCGCTGCACCTCGAAATGGCTGTAGAGCCCGGCGCGCGCTTTCTCCAGGACCTCCGTCGACAGGTCGGTGGCGACGAGGTCGACGGTCCATCCGGCGAGCCGCGGCGCGGCCTCCTGGAGCATCATCGCCAGGGAGTACGGCTCCTGGCCGGTGGAGGCGGCGGCGCACCAGATCCGCAGGCGGCGCTGGGCCGCCCGCCGGGCCATGGCCTCGGGCAGCAGCACGTCGCGGAACAGGTCGAAGGGCGCCCGGTCGCGGAAGAAGAACGTCTCGTTGGTGGTCATCGCCTCCACCACCGCCTTCTCCATGGCGGCCTCGCGCCCGCCCTTGAGGGCATTCACGAGGTCGTGGAGGGTGGCGAGGTTGAAACGCCGGCAGACCGGCCCGAGGCGGCTCTCGACGAGGTAGCGCTTCTCGCCGCTGAGCGCCAAGCCCGAGCGCGTCTTGAGGTAGCTGCGCAGGAAATCGAACTCGACGTCGGTCATGAGCCCTGCCCCGTGAGGAGGTTGCGTAGCGCGCCGCCGATTTCGGACAGCGGCAGGATCGCCTGGGCGAGACCGGCCTTGGCGATGCTGCCGGGCATGCCCCAGACCGTGCTGGAGGCCTCGTCCTGGGCCAGCACCGCGGCCCCCGCTTCCGTGAGCGCGCGCGCCCCGCCGGTGCCGTCCGAGCCCATGCCGGTGAGAACCACGGCGAGCGCCGAGGCCCCGAAGATCGCGGCCGCGTCCTGGAACAGGACGTCGACGGCCGGGCGGCAGAAGTTGACCACGGGACCGTCATGGAGGCGGATCGACACGTCCGAGCGTCCGGCCGCCCCCGTCAGGCCCATGTGGCGCCCGCCCGGGGCGACGTAGATCCGGCCGGGCTGGAGCCGCTCGTCGGCCTTGCCCTCGGCGGCCGGCAGGCCGGTGCGGGCGCCGAGGTGCTCGGCGAACACCGCCGTGAACACCGGCGGCATGTGCTGCACGATGAGGACGGGAAACTGGCGCAGGGTCGCGCTGCCGATCTTCTCCAGCACCTCGCCGACGGCCCGCGGTCCGCCCGTCGAGGCGCCGATGAGAAGGACGCGCGGACTGACGCCCGAGCGGGCCTTGGGCCGCAGGACGATGGGGGCGGTGGGCTTCGGCGGCGGCACGGGCGCCGGGGTCGCCGAACCGGCGAGGCTGAGGCCCGGTCCGCGCTTGCGGGCCCGCGACGAGCCGAACAGGCGCACCCGCTCGATGAGGTCCGTGCGGAAGGCGTCCGAGGTGGTGACGCCGCGGTTGCTCTCGGGCTTGGCGAGGTAGTCCACGGCCCCGAGCGCCAGGCAGCGCAGAGAGATGTCGGCGTTGCGCGTCGTCAGGGTCGACATCATCACGATCTGCACGCCCGGGCTCTTGGCGAGCAGCAGGGGCAGGGCCTGGGTGCCGTCGAGCTCCGGCATGTCGATGTCGAGGAGGATCACGTCGGGGTCGTGGCGGGCCATGGCCTCCACGGCGATGCGACCGTTGGCGGCCGTGGCGACCACGTCGTAGCCGGCCTCGGCGATCCAGCGGGCGACGAGGCCACGCACCACGGCCGAATCGTCGGCGATCATGACGCGGATGCGCGGTCCCGTCGTGGCCGGTCCCGTCGTGCCTAGTCCCGAGGCGGCCGGTCCCGTGTAGGGAGCGGCGGAGAGTGGGTTGAGTGCCAGCATGGGTCCTTGACGCTTCGGCTGAGCGGACGGGGGCGGGTCTCGTCCAGCCGGGCGGGACGCCCGGCGGGTGGTCTCAGAGGGCGCCGGCCTCGCTGGCGAAGGCTGTCTCGTTGACGAAACCGACCTGAGCGAGCTTGGCGGTCACGATCTCGCGATCGAACGGCTTCATGATGTACTCGTCGGCGCCCGCGTGCAGGGCGCGGGCGATGGCGCCGACATCGTTCTCGGTGGTGCAGAACAGCACCTTCGGCTTCTCGCCGCCCGGCGTCTGGCGCAGGGCCTTGAGGAAGTCGTAGCCGTCCATGGTCGGCATGTTCCAGTCGAGCAGGATCGCGTCCGGCATGGCCTCGCCGCAGGCGGCGAGCGCCATCTGGCCGTCCTCGGCCTCCCCGACCTGAAAGTTCATGGTCTCGAAGATCCGGCGGGCCACCTTCCGGATCACGGCGGAATCGTCGACGACGAGGCAGGTCTTCATCGGTGTGTCCCCGTGGAAAGCGGCGGGATCGGCAAGCGGCGCATGGGATCAGGCCGCGCCGGCGGCGAGGCGGGGGGTGCCGAAGGCCAGGAGCGCATCGACGTCGAGGATCACGAGGAGGTGGCCCTGGAGGCGGTGGACGCCGAGCGACAGGTCGCGCCAGCGTGCGTCGAGGTTGATCGGCACCGGCTCGTGGGTGTCGGGCCCGAGCTTCAGGACCTCGCCGACGCCGTCGACGATGAGGGCGAAGGTCTCGCCGCCCTGCTCCAGGCCGATGGCCATGCGGTTGGCCTCGCCGTCCCGGTCGGGCAGGCTGAGCCGGCGCCGCAGGCACAGGGCGGTGACCACCCGGCCGCGCAGGTTGAGCAGGCCGACGATCTCCGGCGGCGACAGTGGCACCGGCGTCACGCCGGCGGGGATGAAGACGTCGTGGACCCGGTCGATGGCGAGACCGAACATGGTCTCGCCGACGAACACCGTGACGAAGTCGTTGGTGGTGGCGGCATCCGCCCGCGCGGCGTTGCTGTTTGCGGCCTGCATCATGGACTGGAGCTCCGAACGTGCACGAGGGCCGGCATCAGGCGGCGTTGGCTTGGGTAGCGTTGGCTTGGGCGGCGGGGGCGACATCGATCTCGGCGAGGGCCGCGATGAGACCGCTGCGGTCGAACTTGGCGACGAGGTCGAGGATGGAGAGGGTCCGGGCGCGCGCGATGGCGTCGGGACCGATGGTGCCCGAGAGGCCGATCACCGGCAGGCCGGCGACGCGGCCTTCGACCTTGCGCATGGCGCCGACGAGGTCGAAGCCGTTGCGGCCCGGCATTTCGAGGTCGCAGACCACCACGTCGACGCGGCCGTTGGAAAGCAGGGTCGCCACCGCTTCGTCGGCGCTGGCCGCCGTGATCACGTTGTAGCCGGCCGCCTTGAGGACCGGGGACAGCATGTCCCGGAAGAAGGCCGAGTCGTCGACGAGCAGCAGGGTCGAGGAGCGCTTGGCCGCCTTCTTCGGGCCGCGCGCCCAGTCGTCGTAGGCGAGCGGCAGGAAGTGGGCGATGTTGATGATCTCCGTGGCGCGGCCGCGCAGGACCGCCGAGCCGATGAGGTCGGAGCGGTCGGCGGAGATCTCGACGTCGAGGCGCTCCTCGACGATGTCGACGATCTCGTCGACCACGAGGCCCATGGCACGCTCGCCGTCGGAGAACACCACCAGGGCCTGGGTGCCGGAATCCCGGATGGTGATGGAGGAATCGGCCGGCACCAGGGGCATCAGGCGGCCGCGATACTGGATGAGCGGACGCCCGCCGACCCACTCGACCTTCGCCGCGTCGATCTCCTCGAGGCGGGTGACGAGGGAGAGGGGGACGGCCTTGTAGCTGCCGGCCCCGCCCTTGAAGACCAGGAGGGTCGCCTTGGCATCGGCGGCCTCTGTCTCCTCGGCCTCGGCCTCGACGGGGATCGCGCCGGACTGGGCGCTCTGGCTGACCTGCTGGGCGATGCCGTTGGGATCGACGATGAGCACCACGGCGCCGTCGCCCAGGATGGTGTTGCCGGCGAACAGCGGCAGGTGGCGCAGCTTCGAGGACATCGGCTTCACGACGATCTCCTCCGTGTGGAAGACCTCGTCCACGAGGATGCCGAAGCGCTGGCGCCCGACCTGGGCCACCACCACGAAGCCGGAATCGATGGGCGCCGCGGAGGCCGCCTGGCCGAGCACGCCCGTCAGGGTGACGATGGGCAGGAGCCGCTCGCGCAGGCGCAGCACCGGCGAGCCGTTGATGCGCTCGACCTGCTGGGCCGTCGACTTGTCGACGCGCACGAGCTCCAGCACCGCCACCTGCGGCACCGCGAAGCGCTGGGCGCCGGCCTTGACGATGAGGGCGGCGATGATCGCCAGGGTCAGGGGGATCTTGATGGTGAAGGTGGTGCCGCGCCCGAGCTGGGTGTTGATGTCGATGACGCCGCCGATGAGCTCGATGTTCGTCTTGACCACGTCCATGCCGACGCCGCGGCCCGAGACCGAGGTGATGGCGGCGGCCGTCGAGAAGCCGGGGTGGAAGATGAACTTCGCCACCTGGGCGTCGGTCATGCGCTCGACTTCGGCCTGGGACGCGACCTTGCGCTCCACGGCCTTGCGGCGGATGGCGGCGAGGTCGAGGCCCTTGCCGTCGTCGGCGATCTCGATCGTGATGGTGCCGCCCTCGTGATAGGCGGACAGGCGGATGGTGCCCCGCGCCGGCTTGCCGGCGGCCTTGCGGTCGGCGGCCGACTCGATGCCGTGGTCGGCGGAGTTGCGCACCATGTGGGTGAGGGGATCCTTGATCACCTCCAGGACCTGGCGGTCGAGTTCGGTCTCGGCGCCGCTCATCACGAGCTCGATGTGCTTGCCGAGTTCCGACGACAGGTCGCGGACCACGCGGGGCAGCTTCTGCCAGGCGTTGCCGATGGGCTGCATGCGCGTCTTCATGACGCCTTCCTGCAGCTCGGCCGTCACGTGGCTGAGGCGCTGCAGGGGCACCTTGTAGGTGGAATCGTCGTGGCGGCGGGCGATCTCGAGGAGCTGGTTGCGGGTCAGCACCAGCTCGGACACCATCGTCATGAGGTGTTCGAGGGTGTCGACGTTCACCCGGATGGTCTGGACCTTGGCGATGCCACCTTCGGTGCCGCCCTCGGAGGGGCCGTCCTTGGCCGGGGCCTTGGCGGCCGGCTCGTCGTGGGCGGGCGCCAAGGCCACGGGGGCGGGCGCGGAGACCGGGGCGGGTGCCTTGGCGGCCGAGGGGGCTGCCGAGGGGGCGGCCACCGGCGCGGGCGCCGCGGCGATCACGGGCAGGGGGGCGTCGAACGGGTCCGGGCCTTCCGCCTCGAGGAAGGCGCGCTCGAGATCGTCGAGGGTGACCTCGCCGGGCTTCAGTTCGCGCGAGACCGGCTCGGGGAGCCTGATCTCCGGCGCCGGGACCGGCGCGGCCACCGGGGCCGCGGCTTCCATCGGCCCGGCCGACATCACGTCGAGGGCGTCGATGAGGTCGTCGTCGCTGCCCGTCGGCTCGGTGCCGGTCTTCTCGAGGTCGCCCAGGATCGACTTGAGGCGGTCGAGGGTGACGAGGATCAGGCTCACGGCGGGGCCGGTCACCGGCATCCCGTCGCGGAACTGGCCCATCAGGGTCTCGGCGGCGTGCGCCAGGGCTTCCAGGCGCGGCAGGCCGAGGAACCCGCAGGTGCCCTTGATGGTGTGGACGAGGCGGAAGATGTTCCGGAGGATCGTCTGGTTGTTCGGGTCCTGCTCGAAACGCACGAGCTCGGCATCGACGGTGTCGAGATGCTCGGCGCTCTCGGTCAGGAACTCACGCAACAAGTCGTCCATGAGAGGCACTCGGTCCAGATACGCACTACGGTCTGTGCAGACGGACATTGTGCCGGCATGGGTTAGTGAACGGTTTCCTTTGACGAGACGATGGAACGGAACGGAGCAATATTTGTTATTGCGCCGCCTCGTGTCGGACTATGGTTAATGGAGTTCGCCGCGCGTCCGCGAGCCCGGTCCCCGGATGACGCGATGCCGGCCGGGCCCCGCACCCCACCCGATCCTCGGGTCCGCCGGATCAGGCGAGGGCGGTTTCCGGCGGCTCGTCGTCGGACGGGTGCGGCGCCGCGGTCGCTTCGGGCGCCGGGCTCGCGTCGGGCTCCGGCGTCGGCACCGCCCCGATGGTCACCCTGTCGCCGGTGATCGCGAAGCTCACGTCCATCTGCGCGGCGCGCGCCACGAGGCCGGCATAGAACGGCAGGATCGCGTGGGCGTCCACGGTGCCGCCCTCGGGGGTGCCGGCCATGAGCGCCTCGACATGAGGCGGAATGCGCGCGTGCGAGCCCTTGGCGGTGATGACGATGGTCGGCGCTTCGCCATCGCCCTTCACGGTCACGTCGATGAGGCCGCCGCGCGGGATCGCGCTCTGGGCGATCACCACGAGGTTGAGGATCAGCTTGACCTTGTTCTTCGGGTACAGGGCCTGGGGCGCGCTCCAGGCGAGCTGGGTCTTGTCGTCGGTGAACATGCCGCGCGAGACCTTCTCGGCGTCGGCGAGGTCGATGGAGGCCCCGGCCGAGCCCGCCGCCCCGAAGGCGATGCGGGCGAACTGGAGCCGGGCAGAGGCCTGGCGGGCGCTCTTGGCGATGAGTTCGAGGGCGAATTCGCGCATGGAGGCGTCGGACTCGTCCTCCAGCACCTCGAGGCCGTTCACGATGGCGCCCACCGGGCTGATCACGTCGTGGCAGACCCGGGAGCACAGCAGTGCAGAGAGGTCGAGGGCATCGAGTTGGACGAGGGTCATCTTGCGCTCCGCGCGAGGCACTGTAAGGGGCCGCCGGCGATATCGCCGGACTGTCCTGCGCACCGTCGCGGCCGATCGCCAAGGGCACCGATAGACGGCGCCGGATACTTTGGGAAGCGCCGACGGCAGACCGGAAAAGCGCCGACGGCAGACCGGAAAAGCGCCGATGCCGGACCGGAAAAGCGTCCCGCGCGGCCATACCCCGGCTCGACAACCCGTCCGCGCCGGGGCATGAGGTTAGGGATCATGCATCTCGACGCCCCGACGCGCGACCGGATCGCCGCAACATTGACGGAGATCGCCTGCGAGGCGGGCGAGATCCTCCGGGGCTACCACGGCGGCGACTGTCCGCACGTGCTGAAGGGCGACGGCTCCCCCGCGAGCCTCGCCGACACGGCCTCCGAGGCTCTGATCCTCGAAGCCCTCGGGCGGCACTGGCCGGACATCCCGGTGGTGGCCGAAGAATCCTCCTACGACCGTCCGCCGGCCGACCTGTTCTTCCTCGTCGATCCCCTCGACGGAACGAAGGACTTCCTCGCCGGCAACACGGAATACAGCGTCAACATCGGCCTCGTTCAGGGTGACCGCCCCGTGGCGGCGGCGCTCGCCGCCCCCGGTCTCGGCCGGGTCTGGGGCGCTGGCGCCACGGCCTTCGAGGCGACCATCGTCGCCGGCCGGCCGGGGCCGCACCGGGCCATCGGCGTGCGCCCGGTGCCGGCCGACGGCCTCGTCGCCCTCGTGAGCAGCCGGCACGGCGACGCCGAGACGGAGGCCTGTCTCTCCCACCTGCCCGTGGGCGGGCGGCGGGGCGCGGCCTCCGCCCTCAAGTTCTGCCTCATCGCCTCGGGCGAGGCCGACATCTACGTGCGCTGCGGACCCACCATGGAATGGGACACGGCGGCCGGCGACCACGTGCTCACCAGCGCGGGCGGTTGCGTCGTGGTGCCGTCGGGCGAAGCCATCACCTACGGGCATTACGGGCGCCACTACCGCAACGGCCCCTTCGCGGCCCTGGGCGACCGGACCTATGCCACCCGCCTCGCCCTGCCGGCGTCCAGCCCGGCGCCGCGCCGGTCGGTCGGCGCCACCGCCGGGCATCACGTCTGAGCGCCATCCGTTCGCGTTGACCGCATGCGTTCGCGTTAACCCGATGTTGACCTTGTCTCGCGTCATGATCGGGGTGATCCGGGCGCAGGAGCGTGGCCCGGAGTCTGTTGCTGGGGGTCTCCCGCTGGGGACCTCTCGCTCGGGATCTTTCGCCGGGACGCCATCCGGCACCGCACGCGACGAGGCACGATGCTGATCTGTCCCTCCCCCCGCCCCGCCCCGGCCCGGTTCGGCGCCCGCCTCGCCCTGGCCGCCGCGCTGCTCGCCCCGGCGTTCGTCCACGGCACACCCGTCCTGGCCGGTCCGGCCCGCACGGCGCCGGCCGCCCCGGACGAAGCCGGGTCCGGCACCTTCCGGCCCGCCGAGATCGTCGACAACGGCCACCGCTTCTTCGGCTCGATGTCGCGCGGCCTCGCCCTCACCGTCGAGGAGGCGACCCGACGCTGGGGCGAGCCCAACGGCTACATCCTCGGCCAGGAAGCGTCCGGCGCCATCGTGGGCGGCGTGCGCTACGGCGAGGGCACGTTCTACACCCGCAACGCCGGCAAGCGCCGCATCTACTGGCAGGGCCCGTCCATCGGGTTCGACGTCGGCGGCGACGGCGACCGGACGATGATGCTCGTCTACAACCTGCCGTCGGTGCAGGGGCTCTACCGCCGCTTCGTCGGCGTCGACGGCTCGGCCTACTTCATCGGCGGCTTCGGCATGACGGCGGTGACCGCCGACGATGTCGTGGTGGTGCCGATCCGCACGGGCGTCGGCGCGCGTCTCGGCATCAACATCGGCTACCTCAAGTTCACCGACAAGCCGACCTGGAACCCGTTCTGAGGAACGCTCGCCCGAAGTCCCTCCCCGCCCGGTGCGGGCATGGGCCGCGCCCCGGGGCGTTCCGCACACCACTCCGGGGCGGGGTGTGGCACGCCCACCCTCGCCCTGCCTCATCGACTCGGGTTAAAGCACCTGACGCGGCCGTGACGACGGCCGCGATCGGCTTGTTGCGGTGTGAGGGATGAGGGTGCCCGCGTGATCGAAACCGTGATGATCTTCGCGCTCGGCTTCCTCGCCGCCGCCCTGTGCGCCCTGTTGCTGCTGCCGGCGGTGAACGCGCGCGCCATCCGCCTGTCCCGCCGCCGGATCGAGGCCCGGCTGCCCCTGTCCGTGGCCGAGGTCGCAGCCGAGAAGGATCACCTGCGGGCCGAGTTCGCCGTGGCGCGCCGCCGCCTGGAGCGCCGGGTCGAGACCGTGCAGGCCGCCCGCCACGCCGACATGGCCGCCATCGGCGCCCGCACCCTCGAGGCCGCCGCCCTCTCCCGGGCCGTCGAGGCGCGGGAGGCGGCCCTGCGCGAGCGGCAGGCGGAAATCGCCGAGACCCGGGCCACCCTCGACGGCGTGGAACGCGACCTCACCGTCGCGCGGGCCGACGGCGCGGTCGGGCTCGCCACCCTGCGGGTCCTAGAGGACGCGCATCGCGATCTGCTCGACGATCTCGTGCGGCGCCATCATGCCGCGCCCGCCGCGGACGGCGACCCGGCGCGGATCGACCTCGCCGCCCGGTGCGCGACCCTGACGGCGGAACGCGAGACCCTGCGGGCGAGCCTCGCCACCGCCGAGGAGGCCCTGGCGCGCTCCGTGGCGCGCACGGCGCCCCAGGACGCCGACACCGCCGCCCTGCGGGCCCGGATCACGGACGTGGCCGACAGTCTCATGCGCCGCGACCGCCTGCCCGCCGTCGATGCCTATCCGATGGCGCGCTCCTGAACGGGTTCCCCCGCTGAACGGGGCTCCCGACGCGCCGTTGCGTCTCGTTCAGGCTGCGGCGTAGATAAGCAAACTTTCCATGCGTCGACCATGCATGTGCCTTGTTTCGACCACGCGAGCACAGCATCCGGTCGCCCATTCCCTCCTGACTTCGAGACGGACTGCGCCCCCTATGGCCAAGAAACTAGCTTCGATCGTCCTCGCCCTGGCCGCCACGGCGTCCCTCGCCGCGGCTCCGGCCCTGGCGCAGCCGGCGCCGCAGACCAAGCGCGGCAATGAGACCCTGAAGAAGTACTGCACCGGCGACTACCTGACTTATTGCGGCAACATCTCCCCCGACGATCCGGCCATGGACAAGTGCTTCCAGACCAACTGGACCAAGCTGTCGGAGAATTGCCGCCGGGCCATCGACGCCTACGAGAAGAACCCCGCCAACAAGAAGTAGCCGGACCACCCCGTGGTCTCGGCCGGGCCGCACCGCAGGGTGCGGCCCGGTTTTCCGCAGCACCGTTTTTCCGGTGGACCGGTTTTCCAGTGGACCGGTTTTACAGTGGACCCATGCGCGCCACGGGATAAGCGCGGCCGTTTCCCTCGCGTCGCGGGCCTACAGCCGCTATGCTGGCGGCCATTCGCGTGCCGGACCCCCAAAGCCCCGATGCCCAGATCCCACGGCGCCCCGTCGCGCCCCCTCACGATCCTCGCGGCCTTCGGCCTCGTCGCCTTGGCGACCGCCGGCTGCGGCCGGCGCGGCGGCCTCGAACCGCCGCCGGGCTCCGCCGCGCCGAATCCGCCCACCGCGCGCCTCTCCGGCACGGCGCCCGCGAGCCCCCGCGCCCTCCCCCAAAGCGTCGGCCTCGGCGGCGGTGCCGCCACGCCGGATCCCGATGCGGTGCGGGCCGGCGACGAGCTCGACGCCGCCGTGGTGCCGGGGTCGGGCAGCGAGGCGCCGATCCTGACCGGGCGCGGCGCCAAGCGCGGCTACGTCGTTCCGAAGCAGCCGTTCTTCCTCGACCCGCTCCTCTAGGGTCGGCCTCCTCCGGGGTTTTCGCCCTCCGGGATCTTCGTCCTCTCGGGTGCCCAAGACCCGTCGTCCGGACGCCCGTTGTCCAAAAGCCCGTTGTCCAAAAGCCCTTCCGAAAAGCCCTGCGTCCAAGGCCACGCGATGCATCACTTCCATTACCGCGACGGTCGCCTCGCGGCCGAGGACGTCGATCTGACGGGCCTCGCCGACGCGGTCGGGACGCCGTTCTACTGCTACGCCACCGCCACCCTGGAGCGGCATTACCGGGTGTTCGCCGAGGCGTTCGCGGGCGACGACGCCCTGGTGTGCTACGCCATGAAGGCGAATTCCAACCAGGCGGTGCTCGCCACCCTCGCCCGCCAGGGGGCGGGCATGGACATCGTGTCGGAAGGCGAACTCCGCCGGGCTCTGGCCGCCGGAGTCGATCCGCAGCGGATCGTGTTCTCCGGCGTTGGCAAGACCCCCGACGAGATGGCCGCCGCCCTCAAGGCCGGCATCTACTGCTTCAACGTCGAGAGCGAGCCCGAACTCGCCGTGCTGTCGGGGGTCGCCGCCGGCCTCGGCCTCACGGCCCCCGTCTCGATCCGGGTGAACCCCGACGTCGACGCCGGAACCCACGCGAAGATCTCCACGGGCAAATCCGAGAACAAGTTCGGCATTCCGATCGCGCGCGCACGCGCGGTCTACGCCCACGCCGCCACCCTGCCGGGCCTCGCGGTCTCCGGCGTCGACATGCACATCGGCAGCCAGATCACCGATCTGGCGCCTTTCGACCATGCTGCTCGTCTGCTCGCTGGCCTCGCCCGTGATCTTCTCGCCGACGGCCACGCCCTGCACCACATCGATTTCGGCGGCGGCCTCGGCATTCCCTACCGCGACGACAACGCGCCGCCGCCGGACCCCTCGGCCCTGGCGGCGATCCTGCGCCCGCACTTCACGAGTCTGGGCCTGCGCCCGGTGTTCGAGATCGGCCGGATGATCGCTGGGAACGCCGGCATCCTCGTCACCCGCGTGCTCTACGTGAAGCGCGCGGAAGGCCGGACCTTCGTCATCGTCGACGCGGCCATGAACGACCTCATCCGCCCGACCCTCTACGACGCCTATCACGGCCTGCGTCCGGTCCTCGAGGCCGGTCCCAAGACGCCCCGGCTCGTCGCCGACGTGGTCGGCCCCGTCTGCGAGAGCGGCGACTACATCGCGCTCGCCCGTGACATCCCCGAGGTGGCCCCCGGCGACCTCATGGCGGTGATGAGTGCCGGCGCCTACGGCGCCGTCCAGGCCGGCACCTACAACACCCGCCGCCTCGTGCCCGAGGTGCTGGTGCGCGGCGCCGACTGGGCCGTGGTGCGCCCGCGCCAGACCTACGAGGAACTCATCGGCCTCGACCGCGTGCCGGAGTGGCTGGCGGAGACGGCTTGAGAGTTTGGGGTAACCCCCCGGCGCAGATCGTCAAAAGTTTACTGAACGCCTGAGTGCATCGCCTCTCCCCGCAAGCGGGGCGAGGGGATGCGCTTCGAGTGGTTCGGTCGATCCCGGCCGGGGAAACGATCTCGGACTCACGCCGCCAGTTCCGCCTCCAGCCGCTCGGTCGCCTCGACGGGGAGATCCAGCGCCTCGGCCAGGTCCTGGAGGAACTTGCGTTCCTGCAGGGTGTCGGGGTCGATGGCGAGGCGCGCCGCCGCGTAGATGCGGGCCGCCTGCTCGGGGTTGGTCGCCCGCTCGGCGATGTCGTCCACGTCCGCCGGGTCGGCGAGTTCCGCCTCGAGCCAGCGCCGACCGTCGGCCTCGATGCCCGCCGCCGCCAGGGCGTCGTCGAGGCGCTTGCGCTCGCCCGCATCCACCAGACCGTCCGCCAGGGTCGCCGCCACCATGGCGCGCAGCATGGTCCGGGCCTCGTCCTCGGCCACCGCGATGTGGTCGAACGGCGTGGCGCCGGGGGGGGCGGGCGCTTTCGTGTCGGTGCTCTTTGGATCGGAGGCCTTGGGATCGCCCGACTGCGCGGCGGGCGCCCCCCGCAGGGCCTTCGTGGCGAGGGCCGCCACCAGGGCGAGGCCGCCGAGGGCCGCCGTCGCCGCGAGTCCCGTGCGGCGGGTGCGCACCAGCGCATCGACCATGCTGCGTGCGGCCGAATCGCCCGGCCCGGCCTGCTGTACCTCGGACATCGGATGCCCCCTTCGTCATGTGCAATCGATCCACAACCCCGGCCGGGGCGCCTCGGTTCAGATCGACGCTCCGCCCCGGCGCGCTATGGGCTGATTTGACCCGATCGCCCCCGGCGGCCACCATGCTAGCTTGCGCGTCCGGCGTCAGAGGATCACGGCGCCAGAGGAACCCGACACGATGGCCGAGGCCGACCCGGCGACGTCCGGCGCGACACGCGCTTCCAGCCCGGGTGGTGCCACCACCGTCGGCGGCGCCGCCCTTCGCGGGCGCCTCGACCGCCTCGTCTCCCGGTCGCAGACGGCCGCGCTGTGGGAAGGCGCCTGGCCGATCCTGTGGCGCGGGCTCGGACTCGTACTCGCCTTCCTCACCCTGTCCTGGCTCGGCCTGTGGCTCGACCTCTCGCCGACGTGGCGCATGGTGGGGCTCGCCGTCTTCGGCCTCGCCCTCGTGGCCGCCCTCCTGCCGCTGGCGACCCTGCGGCGCCCGAGCCGGCGCGCCGCCCTGGCCCGCATCGACCGCGAGGCCGCCGGCCGCGACGGCGCCCTCGTCCACGGTCCGGCCTCGGCCATCGAGGACACCCTGGCGCTCGGCACCGCGGACCCCGCGACCCGGGCCCTGTGGGCCTTGCACCAGCGCCGGTCGGCCGAGGCGGTGGCCCGCCTGAAGGCCGCCCCGCCCCGGCCCGACATGCCCCGGCGCGATCCCTTCGCCCTGCGCGCCGCCCTCCTGGTGGCGGCCGTCGCCAGCCTGTTCGTCGCCGGGGCCGAGTGGCGCCAGCGCCTCGCGGGCGCCTTCGACTGGACCCTGCCGCCCCCGCCCGCCCCGAGCTTCCGGGTCGACGGCTGGATCGACCCGCCCCTCTACACCCGCCTGCCGCCCCTGGTGGTAACCATGAACGGCACCGAGCAGCGCCTGCGCGCGCCGGTCAATTCCACCCTGATCATCCGCATCGCCGGCCACGGCGCGGCGACCCTCGACGCGAAATCCGGCCTGACGGCGTTGCCGGCACAAGCCCCGCAGGGGGACAAAGCCCCACAGGCGAACAAGCCGCCGCACGCGGACCTGCGCGAGGACCGGTTCCGGCTCACGGGCGGCACCGCCGAACTCACCATCGCGGCCGGCGGGGCGCCGCTCCAGCACCTCGTCGTCGAGACGATTCCCGACCTGCCGCCCGAGATCCGCCGCATCGGCGCCCTCGAGGTCAACACCCGCGGCACCTTCAACCTGACCTACCGGGCCAAGGACGATTACGGCATCGCGTCGGCCGAGGGGATCGTCGAGCCCCTGGCCGGCACCCGCGCCCTGGTGCCGCCGCCGCGCATCGCGCTCGCGCTGCCGGCCGACGCCGCCGGCGAGGCCGACACCAAGACCCTGGTCGATCTCACCGACAATCCGTGGTCGGGCGCCCGGGTGCGCCTCACCCTGGTGGCGAAGGACGAGGCCGGCCAGGAGGGCCGCACGGAGACGGCGGAGATCACCCTGCCGGCCCGCGTGTTCACCCAACCCCTGGCTCGGTCCCTGGCGGAGGAGCGCCGCCGCCTCATCACCGCCCCCGACGAGAGCCGGGGCCGGGTCCTCACCGCCCTCGACGCCCTCCTCATCGCGCCCGACCGCTTCACCCCGCAGCCGAGCGTGTTCCTCGGTCTCAAGACCGCATCGCGCCGCCTGCGCGCCGCCCGCAACGACGAGGCCCTGATGGAGGTCGCCGACCTCCTGTGGGAGATGGCCCTCAAGATCGAGGATGGCGACCTCTCGGACGCCGAGAAGAGCCTGCGCGCGGCCCAGGACAACCTCAAGCAGGCCATCGAGCGCAACGCCCCCGACGAGGAGATCCAGAAGCTCACGGAGGATCTGAAGAAGGCCCTCGACACGTTCATGAAGAACATGGCCGAGCGCCAGAAGGAGAAGGGCCAGAAGCCCAAGGCCGACGGCCAGCCGCCGGCCCAAGGGGGCAAGACCGTGACCCCCGACGACCTCAACAAGATGCTGAAGGACATGGCCGACGCGATGAAGCGCGGCGACACGGCGGAGGCCCAGAGGCTCCTCGAGCAGCTGCGCGAGATCCTCGAGAACCTCCAGACCGCCGAGCCCGGCGGCAAGGCCGATCCGAGTTCGCGCGAGATGGCGAAGCAGGCCGACGAACTCGACAAGCTCTCCCGCGAGCAGCAGGAGCTGCGCGACCAGACCTTCAAGGAGGGCCAGGACAAGGAAGGCGGGTCCGGCCAGCCCCGGCCCGGTCAGCGCCCGCCGCGCGGTCAGCAGCAGCCCGGCCAGAAGGGCCAGCCGGGACAGGGCCAGCCGGGTCAGGGCCAGAACGGCGAAGGCCAGCAGGGCCAGGGCCAGAAGGGCCAGAAGGGTCAAGGACAGGGCGAGCGCCAGCAGG
Organism: Methylobacterium sp. Leaf87; assembly: GCF_001422775.1. Taxonomy (NCBI): domain Bacteria; kingdom Pseudomonadati; phylum Pseudomonadota; class Alphaproteobacteria; order Hyphomicrobiales; family Methylobacteriaceae; genus Methylobacterium; species Methylobacterium sp. Leaf87. The sequence goes on from NZ_LMMI01000003.1 coordinate 198,950, forward strand.
CCCTGCGGGAGCGCCTCCAGGATCTGCAGCGCAAGATGAAGGACCTCGGCATGGAGGGCGAGGACGGCCTGTCCGAGGCCGAAGAGGCCATGCGCGAGGCCGAAGGGGCGCTGGGCCAGGGCCGCGAGGGCGATGCCGTCGATGCACAGGGGCGTGCCCTCGACGGGCTCAAGCGCGGCGCCGAGGGCATGCAGAAGCAGATGCAGGAGATGGCGGAGGGCGAAGGCGAGGGGGACGGCCAGCAGGAGGGGGGGCAGAACCCGAGTCAGCAGGGCCAGGCGGGCAACAGCGAGAACGACCCCCTTGGGCGTCCCAACAAGGGGCGCAACATGACGAGCGGCAACGCCCGGGTGCCCACTGCCGACGAATCCGCCGTCCAGCGCACCCGCCGGATCCTCGAGGAGCTGCGGCGCAAGCTCGGCGACCCGAGCCGCCCGCGCGAGGAGCTCGACTATTTCGAGCGCCTGCTGCGCCGGAACTGAGCGGTCCCCCGCTCTTTCCGGGCCAGCGCGGTGTGGTGAGGCGCGGACAACGCCGCCTCGTCAGGAAATGATCGCCGTTTCGCAGAGGGGGCCCGTCGCGCTCCACGCCGACCGCGACGCGTTGTCGGACATTGATCCGCGCAATTTCGCCCTCGCGACCGATGCCGAAATCCCGGCCCCTGGGCGGCGACGGAGCCGAAGTCCATATGGGGAGCGTACCGTCGTGTCGGCGCTCGGCCCCCTGTTCCGATCGGCGCGCCGACGCCCCAGCCGCGAGATCCTGACCCCGTGATGTCCTCCAACACCCTCGTTCTCCTCGCCTGCGCCGCGGTGGCCGTCGTGCTGCTGCTCGGCCTCGTCAACATGATGCGGGGCGGCAGCGCCAACGTCTCGCAGAGGCTCATGCGCCTGCGCGTCCTGCTGCAATTCGTGGCCATCGTCCTGATCATGGGCGTGGTGTGGTGGCGCTCGACCTGATCGTTCCGGTCCCGGCGGGATCCCCCGGGGTGTGGCGGGGAGGTCTCACCGCCGGTCTATCGGGGAGGATGGGGCGGATTAAGCGGTCCGTGGCCTGACGCGGCTCCGTGGCCCCGTGCTAGACAGGCCCGCTACAACCGGATCGGTCCCGATGCTTTCCAACTCGTCCCGTCTGCTCGCCGGCGCCCTCGCCCTGGCCGCCGTCCCGGTCCAGGCCGCCGATCTGCGCGGCGGATCGATGCCGGCCGCCTACGCGGCCCCGGTCAAGCCCATGAGCTTCGTCTCGGAGGTCCGCATCGGCGGCGCCGTGCAGGACCCCGGCAGCGCCGAGCGCGACACCAACAACATCAACGGCGAGATTCTGTTCGCCAAGCCGCTGGTGAGCCTCGATCCGTTCTGGCAGGCCTTCGTGCCGCGTCCCACCGCGGGCGGCAGCTACAATTTTGGCGGCCGCACCAGCTACACCTATCTCGGCGCGACCTGGACCGTGGACCTGTTCCCGCAGACCTTCAACAACATCGTCTTCCTCGAAGGCTTCTTCGGTGCCGCCGCCCATAACGGCCACACCGGCCTGAAGGCCACCACGCCGCCCGGCTTCAATTCCCTCGGCTGCAGTCCCCTGTTCCGCGAGGCCGCCGCCCTCGGCTTCCGCCTCAGCGAGCGTTGGAGCATCATGGCCACCGTCGAGCACATGTCGAACGCAGGCCTGTGCAGCAACAACCGCGGCCTGACCAATTACGGCGGCAAGATCGGTTACACGTTCTGACCTGAGCGGATCCAGGGACACGTCCGGCGGATTCCGGTGCCCGAAGGATCGACCGGCAGGGCTCGGGCGTTTCCCGGGATCTCTCTGTTCCCCGGGGCATGCCTGCCCCTCCGACGATCGGACAGCCCGTGGTCACGCTCAACCGCATCTACACCCGCACGGGCGACAAGGGCTCGACGGCCCTGGCCAGCGGCGAGCGCCGCTCGAAGGCGGATCTGCGCATCGAGACCTACGGCACGGTGGACGAGACCAATGCCTGCATCGGCCTCGTCCGGCTCCATGCCGAACCGGCTTTGGATACGATGCTGGGCCTGATCCAGAACGACCTGTTCGACCTCGGCGCCGACCTCGCCACGCCCGAGACCGGCACGCCGCTGCCCTACGAGCCCCTGCGCATGGTCGACGCCCAGGTGAAGCGCCTGGAAGCCGACATCGACACCCTGAACGCGCACCTGTCGCCCCTGAAATCCTTTGTGCTGCCCGGCGGCTCGGCGGCCTCCGCCGCCCTGCACCTCGCCCGCACCGTCTGCCGCCGGGCCGAGCGGCTGGCCGTGGCCCTCGCGGCGACGGAGGGCGAGGTCGTCTCGGCGCCGGCCCTGCAATACCTCAACCGCCTGTCGGACTTCCTGTTCGTGGCGAGCCGCACGGCCAACGCCAACGGCGCCGACGACGTGCTGTGGGTGCCGGGCAAGAACCGCTGATCGGAACATCGCTGATCCGATCGCGGGCGGCACGCCGTCCCGGTCCGTGCCGGATTCTCACATCCGCTGACTGCCTCTTTTCGAAATCCGCACTGAGCCGGCGTGGAGCACGACAGGCCCGCTCTCCTTTCAGGAGAGGGGGCCCGCGCATCCCGCGCGATGCGTGAAGGCCATCGCCTTTCGGGAGGTGAGACCGGCGCGGCCCGCGGGAGGTACGAAGGCCGTCGCCACGGGTGGAGGGCCGTCTCGCGATGTCTGGACGGCGACTTGGTCCGCCCCCGGAAGCGCCGCTCGGTGAATTCATCGGGTCCCCCGGCGCGGGGTGCGTCCCCGCACGTGCGTTGACAAGGCCGAAACCTCGTCGTTACGGTCCGCCGCCTCAAATGAGAGGGTTCTGGATCGCCGGACGTGCCGGGGGTCCTCCGCGCGCCGCGCCGGCCCTCCCCAAAAACATCCGCGCGGAGGATAGTGACCGCCATGAAGGTTCTGGTGCCCGTCAAGCGGGTCGTCGATTACAACGTGAAGATCCGGGTCAAGGCGGACGGCTCGGGCGTGGATCTGGCCAACGTCAAGATGTCCATGAACCCCTTCGACGAGATCGCCGTCGAGGAGGCCATTCGGCTGAAGGAGAAGGGCAAGGTCACGGAGATCGTGGCGGTGTCGATCGGCCCGCAGCAGGCGCAGGAGACCCTGCGCACGGCCCTCGCCATGGGCGCCGACCGTGCCATCCTGGTGAAGACCGACGGGCTCGTGGAGCCCCTCGCCGTGGCCAAGATCCTCAAGGCCCTGGTGGACAAGGAGGGCCCGGAGCTCGTCATCCTCGGCAAGCAGGCCATCGACGACGATTCCAACCAGACCGGCCAAATGCTGGCCGCCCTCCTCGACTGGCCGCAGGGTACCTTCGCCTTCCGGGTCGAGTTCGGCGACGGCGCCATCGACGTGACCCGCGAGGTCGACGGCGGCCTGCAGACCGTGAGCCTCAAGCTGCCGGCCATCGTCACCACGGACCTGCGCCTCAACGAGCCGCGCTACGCGAGCTTGCCCAACATCATGAAGGCGAAGAAGAAGCCCCTGGAGGAGCTGACTCCCGATGCGCTGGGCATCGACGTCACCCCCCGGATCACGGTGCTGAAGACCGTCGAGCCCGCTGGCCGCAAGGCGGGCGTCAAGGTCGAGTCGGCCAAGGCCCTGGTCGAAAAGCTCAAGGTCGAAGCCGGGGTCATCTGACCCCGCCTCCTAACCTCTCCTCGCCCTCCCCCGTGTGAGGCCCGGCGCCGCGACGGCGACGGGCCCCCGGCCCCGACACTTCCCGAGGTCCCCCGAATGGCCACCCTCCTCTACATCGAGCACGACAACGGTGCGGTTCGCGATGCGAGCCTGAAGGCCCTCACCGCCGCCGCCCAACTCGGCGCGCCCGTCCACGTCCTGGTGCTGGGCTCCGGCGGCCGCACCGCCGCCGAGGCCGCCGCCAAGCTGGAGGGCGTCGAGAAGGTGCTGCTCTCCGAGGACGCCGTCTACGACCACGCGCTGGCCGAGCCCACCGCCGCCGGGATCGCCGCCCTCGCGGGCGCCTACGACGTGGTCATCGCCGCCGCCTCGACCACGGGCAAGAACGTACTGCCGCGCGTCGCCGCCCTCCTCGACGTGGCCCAGATCTCCGACATCATCACGGTGGTCTCGCCCGACACGTTCGAGCGGCCGATCTACGCCGGCAACGCCATCCAGACCGTGCAGGCGAAGGAGCCCAAGAAGGTCATCACCGTCCGCACGGCCGCGTTCAAGGCCGCCGTCGAGGGCGGGGCCGCCGCCCCCGTCGAGGCCGTCTCGGGGGCCGCACCGGCCGCCGGCGCCTCGACCTTCAAGGGCGAGGAGATCGCCAAATCCGACCGTCCGGAACTCGCCGCCGCGCGCATCATCGTCTCGGGCGGCCGGTCGCTGGGCTCGGCCGACAAGTTCAAGGAGCTCATCGAGCCCCTGGCCGACGCCCTGGGCGCGGCGGTCGGCGCCTCGCGCGCGGCGGTCGATGCGGGCTACGCCCCCAACGACTGGCAGGTCGGTCAGACCGGCAAGGTGGTGGCCCCCGACCTCTACGTGGCGGTGGGCATCTCGGGCGCGATCCAGCACCTCGCCGGCATGAAGGACTCGAAGGTCATCGTCGCCATCAACAAGGACGAGGACGCGCCGATCTTCCAGGTGGCGGATTACGGCCTCGTCGGCGACCTGTTCCAGGTGGTGCCCGACTTCCAGGCCGAGCTGGTCAAGGCCAAGGGGCAGTAGGACCGCCGACGAGGGCGGCCGCGCCCAAGGGTCCGGCAAGGGTCCGGCGCGAGAATAACGGTCTCCGCCGGGCTGCCCTCGGGTTGGAAATGGTCTAAGATTCTGGTGCGACGCGCGTTTTCATAGCCGCAGACCTACCTGCCGCCGGGTCGCTCCGGCGGTGGGCGTGAAGCGCCTCGGGGGTTTGGATTCACCGCAATGGGCATCGATATCAGGACCGTCGGGATCGTCGGCGCCGGGCAGATGGGCAGCGGCATCGCCCATGTCTGCGCCATGGCGGGTCTCGACGTCCGGTTGAACGACCGCGATCCCGCCCGCATCCGTAGCGGGCTGGCCACCATCGACGGCAACCTCGCCCGTCAGGTCGCCAAGGGCACGATCCCCGAGGAGCAGCGCCGCAGCGCCGTCGGCCGCATCGTCGGGGCGGAAAGCTTCGACGACCTCGCGCCGTGCGACCTCGTCATCGAGGCGGCGACGGAGGACGAGACCACCAAGCGCCAGATCTTCAGCACCCTGTGCGCCTCCCTGCGCCCCGAGGCCCTGGTCGCCACCAACACCTCGTCCATCTCGATCACGCGGCTCGCCGCGTCCACGGACCGGCCCGAGCGATTCATCGGCATCCACTTCATGAACCCCGTGCCGGTGATGCAGCTCGTGGAGCTCATCCGCGGCATCGCCACGGAAGACCCGACCTACGAATCCGCCAAGGCGTTCATCGCCAAGCTCGGCAAGACCTCGACCATGTCGGAGGATTTCCCGGCCTTCATCGTCAACCGCATCCTGCTGCCGATGATCAACGAAGCGATCTACACCCTCTACGAGGGCGTCGGCTCGGTGGAATCCATCGACACGGCGATGAAGCTCGGGGCGAACCACCCCATGGGGCCACTCCAGCTCGCCGACTTCATCGGCCTCGACACCTGCCTGTCGGTGATGCAGGTGCTCTACGAGGGGCTGGCCGATTCGAAGTACCGCCCCTGCCCGCTCCTGGTGAAATACGTCGAGGCCGGCTGGCTCGGCCGCAAGGTGAAGCGCGGCTTCTACGATTACCGCGGCGAGACGCCGGTCCCCACCCGCTGAGGCGGCGCCTCGCGTCGGTGGTGCGGTGACGCTGAGCTACACCCGCGCGGGGTCGGGCTGGGTCGCGGCGATCGGCCCGATCCGCCTCTACCTCGACGACCGGAACGGGGCGGTGCACCCCGCCCAGGCCGCCGTGGCGGACGCCATGCCGGCGTCGCTGCCCGCCCTGGGCGCGACGGCGGCGGCCTACCTCGATCTGTTCGTGGATCGGCGCAGGGCCTGCGGGGGCGACGCGGCATGGTGGCTCGATGAAGTCGAGTTCCGCGACCATCCGGCGTCGGACCCCCTCGTCTACGCCCTGCACTTCACCCTCGCGGGCGACGAGGGCGGCTTCTGGACCGTCGACATGCGCGTCGGCGTGGACGGGCACCGGCCGATCCGGTTCGAGCGGCGGCAGGGGTGATGCGGATGGGCCTTCGGCGTCAGGCCTCCTCGCCCGGCTCGGGCGGCACGCCGTACACCCGCGCGTAGAGGTCGGCGGTCGGCTCGATCTCGACGGCGCCGGTTTCCCCCGGGCCGTAGATGCCCGCGACGGCGAACTGCCAGGCCTCCTCGAACCCGACGATGTCGAACGACAGGGTCGGGAAGCGGCCGTGCAGCGCCGCGAACACCGGTGCGGGAAAGCTCCAGGCCGTGGCGATGCAGAACTCCAGCACGGCGGTGCCGTCCCGGTGCCACGCCGTCTCCGTGTAGGCCTCCGCGTTGCGCTGGGTGCCCCAGTGCTCCAAGAGCCAGGCGGTCTGTTCGGGATAGGCGGTGAGCGAGGCCGGCATCGGCAGGATGCGGTCGAAGTCCATCGCCAGGAGCGGCTCGACGGGCGGCGCCGCGCCCGGTTCACACCCCCGGACGAGGCCGCGCAGGCGCGCCAGCAAGCCCGGGACGGGCGAGGCCAGGGCGGGACGCCGGGGCGGATCCACCGCCACCACCATCAGCGCCCGGAACGCCGCCACCGCTTCCGCGGGGCCGCGGACCGTGCAGCGCGTCGTGACGTGGTTGGTCATGCCGGACGCATCCCGCCTGCCGTCGATCCCAACGAAAAAGGCCGGCCCGCGGGTGCGGGGCCGGCCTCTGGTTCGGTCCGAGCGATCAGCGCGCGGAGTTCGTGGACGGCTGGGTGTTGGCCGGGACGGTGCTGCCGGTGCTGGCGGGCATGTCCGACTTCAGGCCGTTGTTCGCCTGGCCGGGGGCGGCCGGGTTCTGGGCGCCGGCCCGAGTCTGCGACGCGTAGTCCGGCGGGGACTGCGAGCCCTGCCAGGTCATCAGGCCGACGATGGCCACCGCCAGGAGCGCGAGGCTCCCCAGCAGGACGGCGAGGACCGGCTTGCCCTTCTTGCCCTGGCGGGAATCCTGTCCGTGAAGCTGCTCTGCCATGTGACCTCTCGTGGATGGCGCCCAGGGCGAATCGCCCGGACGCGTGACTGTGTTCGGAGGTCAAACGCCGGGTCGGATCGGGAGTTCCTAAGCTCAGCGCCCCGTCACCAGCAGGATCTTGCCGAGATGCGCGCTGGATTCCATGAGTTCGTGGGCGCGGGCCGCGTCTTCGAGGGGGAAGGTCGCGTGGATGACCGGCCGGATCGTCCCGGCGTCGAGGAGGGGCCAGACATCCCGGGCGAGCCCCCGGGCGATGGCGGCCTTTTCGGATTTCGGCCGGGCCCGCAGGGTGGCGCCCGTGACGGTGAGGCGCTTCATCATGATGGGCGTCATGCTGAAGGACTCGACCTTGTAGCCCTGCATGAAGGCGATCTGGACGAGGCGCCCCTCGATGGCCAAGGCCGACAGGTTCTTCGCCAGATACGGCGCGCCCACCATGTCGAGGATCACGTCGACGCCGTTGCCGTTCGTGAGGGCCTTCACCCGCTCGACGAAATCCTCGTCGCGATAGTTGATGGCCGCCTCGGCGCCGAGATCGACGCAGAAGGCGCATTTCTCCGCCGAGCCCGCCGTGGCGAACACCCGGGCGCCGTGGTGCCGGGCGATCTGGATCGCCGTGGAGCCGATGCCGCTCGATCCGCCATGGACCAGGAAAGCCTCGCCGGGCTGGAGCCGGCCGCGCTCGATCACGGTGGAATAGACGGTGAAATAGGTCTCGGGGATGCCCGCGGCCTCGACCAGGGACAGGGGCGCGGGGCGCGGCAGGCACTGCCCGGCCTCCGCCACGGCGAACTCGGCGTAGCCGCCGCTGAGGGTGAGCGCGCAGACCTCGTCCCCGAGGCCGAGCCCCGTGACGCCCTCCCCCAGGGCCACGATCCGGCCGGCGACTTCGAGGCCGGGAATCTCCGTCGCGCCCTTCGGCGGCGGATACTTGCCCTCGCGCTGCTGGATGTCCGGCCGGTTCACCCCCGCGGCCACCACCTCGATGAGCACCTGCCCCGGCCCGGCCTCGGGCAGCCCCACCGTCTCGACGGCCAACACCTCCGGCCCGCCGGCGGCGGTGAACCGGATCTGGCGCATGGATTTGGGGAGGGTGGCGGTCATGGCGGGGTTCCTTGTGGGGGTGTCCGTCATGTGCGGTGTGGTGAGGGTTTGGCAAGGGATGGGGTTTTTGTAAGGGGGATTGGTTGCGGTCGGGCCTTTCCCAGACGGGTGGCGGCACAGAGGAGCTTGATCTGGGACCAAGTACGGCCCAGCGCGACTTAAAGTTGGTCGCTGGGCGCGTCGCGATGGTCCGCCCCCATTGAAGTGGTCCGCCCTTTGGTATGGCTTTTAAGCCTGGAGGACGGACAAGATGGCAAAGCACCCGAAGCCCGAGGAGATCGTTG